>NZ_JAUZMZ010000084.1:0-22052 GCF_036327435.1 Rhodococcus chondri
GGCTGCTCCTGCTGTGGCTGCTCAGCCTCGGCGTCGCCGACGTCACCGCACTGAGCGAAGCGTGCGGAGCGTCGCGCACCGCAGTCAGCCAGCACCTCGCCAAGCTGCGTTTCACCGGGCTGGTCGAGACTCGTAAGGAAGGTCGGCGGGTGATCTACCGGCTACGCGGCGGGCACCTCGCGCGACTGGTCCGCGAAGGTCTCAATCACGCCGACCACGTCGTCACCGGCGAACCACCCCACGAATAGGGAGCACACGGAGGCGACCATGCCCAGGGTGTGCACTCCACTGCTCCGGATGATTCAGGGTCGGTCCGGCGACGTCGGCAGCGTTTCGACCACCGGCCCGGGTGAGCAGGTCGAGCGTGAAACCGCTGCCCACATTGACCATCGGGCGACCGGCCTGATTGCTGAGTACGAGCACCGACGGTCCAGGTCCGGGCACGGGGTAGGCAGCGTCGAGTTCTCGCTCGATCATGACGAAGAGTCGCTCGTACGCTGAGGCTGCCGTCGAGGCGCCGAGGTGGGTCGGCGTTCGAGCGTCTGCCGGATGACGCGCAATCCCTGGTCGACCATGTCGGCGACAGGCGCCGCGAAGCTGTCGGGCGTCACGTCGGTGATCCAGACGAAGCGACTGCGACCGTCGGTGTCGGGGAAAACCTGCATCGACGCGTGATGGTGCCGAAGCGCGAACGAACCGCCGACCACGGCGTAGGCAATGCGGTGGGTGCGGTCGTCGAGGTCGACGATGAGCTCGTCGGCCACGGTGCCGTCTGCGAAGGTCACGGTTCTGATGTCGTCCTGGACGCGGGTGTCGGTGACGAACCCCGGCGCGAGGCGGTTGTGTACCTCGCCGACGTCGCGGAGCGCCGCCCAGACGAGCTCCGGTGTGCTGTCGATCAGGATTTCGCGGTGGATGGATGCCATGACGATCTCCTCGCTGTGCGATGTTCGGCTGCCTGTTCAGCGTGACTCCGGCAGCCGGGCAGGTCTTGTACTTCCTTGCAGGACTGTCGGACCTTCGGCATAACGTCGATGTGTGCTCACCGTTGTGCCCGTCGCAACCCGACCCGGCTTCGATGTCGAGGCGGTGACCTGCTGCGACGATCACACACAGTGGTCCGTGCCGGAGGTGTGCTACGAGTACCGTGTGGTGCTCGTGCGTCGGGGGAGATTCCGGCGTCGCGTTGCCGGCGTACCCACGGACATCGATCCGGCCGTCGCCTATCTGGGGACACCGGGCGAAGAGGAGAGCTTTGCGCATCCGATGGGCGGCGACGTCTGCACCGCGATCGGTGTGGCCCCGGAGTTGTGGCGCTCTCTGGCGGGCGATGGAGCGGGCCCGACGGCACAGGCCTTCTACGTCGACCCTCGGCTCGACCTGGCGCATCGCCGGCTCCTTGCTGCGGCACGGTCCGGCGACGTGGACTTTGCGGTCGCCGAGGAATTGTCGGCCCTGCTCGCGGCCGCGATCGATCGGGCGATGTCCGGACCGACCCCGCTCGCCGATGCGTCGAACGAGCGCACTCGGAGCTTGGTAGCGACGGCCCGGCACGCGATCGCAGACGGGGACCCCACCTCGGACACTCTTTTCTCGCTCGCCGAACTCCTCGACGTTTCTCCCTACCGTTTGAGCCGGGCATTCTCGCGGGCGCTCGGCGTCTCCGTGACCCACTATCGTCAGCGTGTCCGTATCGGGCGCGCCCTCGACCGTTTGGAGGAGGGGGAGCGCAACCTCGGCCTTCTTGCCGCTGACCTCGGTTACGCCGATCAGGCCCATCTGACCCGGACCATGCGTCGACACCTGGGCTTCACCCCGGCGACCCTGCGTCGCCTGCTGACCCCCGCACCGGAGACGCGTCCGATTCGAGTCGAGCGCGGCGGACACAGAGCCGATCGACCCGATTTCCCACGATGGATATGAAACGCGTTCTAGATTTTGTGGGCAACGTGTCATAAGTTCCAGTCATCGGGTCGACATCGCGGCCTGTAGGACCTGTAGGGAAGGAACGGCGATGCAGTTCAACCTCGCGGACGTCATCGAATCGGTCACAGCGGCGGTCCCGGATCGAGTCGCGCTGACATACGAAGACCAAAATCTCACCTATGGCGAGCTGGAGGCCGAGGCCAACCGAACTGCACACCTGTTCGCCGAGGCGGGGATCTCGCACGGGGATCATGTGGCCCTGTTTCTGAAGAACAGCGTCGAGCACGTGACCAGCATCCTCGGCCTGATCAAGATTCGCGCTGTACCTATCAACATCAACTACCGGTACACGCAGTCCGAGCTCGAGTACATCTTCACGAACTCCGACTCGGTGGCCGTGGCCGTCGAGCTTCCCGAACACCAGCGTCTGCTCGCGTCGCTTCTCGACGCGTGTCCGAAGATCCGGACGGTGTTCGTGGTGGGGGAGACGACGGACGAACTCCGTGGTGCCGCCGAGCGTCGTTCCGTGGCCGTGGTTCCCTTTTCGGACGCGCGCGATCTGTCACCGGCGGCGGACTTTCCCGCCCGCTCCGGCGACGATCTGTATCTGCTCTACACCGGCGGAACCACCGGATACCCGAAGGGTGTGATGTGGCGGCACGACGACTTCTTCCGCAAGCCTCTCTCCGGTGGCAACCCGTACGGCGACGAACCGCGGCGAGATCTCGCCGAGATTGCTTCTGCGGCCAAGGAATTCCCCGAGCTGGCATTCCTCATTGCAGCACCGCTCATGCACGGCGCGGCGCTGTACTCGCTGTTCACGTTCCTCATCCTCGGTGCTCGTGTCGTCCTCAAGCGGGACTTCGACCCCAAGCAGGTCGTCGAAGCCATCGAAAAAGACAGGCTGCAGGTCATCCTGATCGTCGGCGACGCCATGGGTCTACCGCTGGTCGACGAGATGGAGCGGCGGCAGGGCGAAGTCGATTACAGCTCGCTCTTCTCGATCACCTCGGGCGGCGCGATCTGGTCCACGAGTGTGCGCGACCGCATGCTCGCGGTGAAGCCGGAGCTGCTCCTGCGCGACAATTTCGGGGCTTCGGAATCGGGCAACGACGGCGCGCTCACGATCGACGAAAGTGGAACGCTGCGTATGGCACCGTCGCCCAACATGATTCTGGTCGACGAGAGGCTCGAGGAGATTCCGCCGGGGTCCGACGACGTCGGCTACATCGCCCGGATCGGCAACGTGCCCCTCGGCTACTACAAGGACGAGGAAAAGACCGCCAGGACGTTCCCGACCCGCGCCGACGGTACCCGCCTGGCGGTGCTCGGCGACATGGGCACGGTGGAATCCGACGGCACCATCGTGTTCCTCGGACGCGGCTCGCAGTGCATCAACACCGGCGGCGAGAAAGTCTTCGCCGAAGAAGTCGAGGCCACGCTGCACGGGCATCCGTCGATCGTCGACGCGCTGGTCGTGCCGATGCCCGACGAGCGCTTGGGGCAGCTCGTCGCCGCCGTGATCGCGACCTATCCCGACTCCGACGAGTTGACCCTGGACGCTGTTCAGGAGCACTGCCGTAAATCGCTGGCAGGGTACAAGATTCCACGTGCGATCGTCCTCGTCGACGAAGTCAAGCGCACTCCCGCCGGCAAAGCCGACTACCGATGGGCGACATCCATGGTCTCTTCGTAGCCACCGCGATGACAATTCCGTCCGACGTTCCGATTTCAGCGGAAGACACCGCGATTCTCGGGATCAACATCACCGGCCAGCCCTACGTGGTGACCATTGCCGCGATGTTGTCTCCCGGCGGTTTCGTCGACGTGGACGGCCGTCCGGACGTGGAGCGGATCAGGGATTTTCTGGAACCACGTGTGGCGCGGGAGGCGGAACTGCAGCAGCGGCCGGAACGCCGAGACGGCCGTTGGTGGTGGGTCCACGTGCCGGTCGTGATGTCGGCGCACATCACCGTCGAATCCGTGTCCGGCGATGACGGCTTCGAAACACTGTGCGGGCGCAAGGTTATGGAGGCGCTCCCACCGGATCGGCCACTGTGGCACATCGCCCTTGTCCCCGGAGCCCGTCCGGGGCGCTGTGGAATCGTGGTGCGATTGCATCACGCGGTGGTCGACGGTGCGCGGGCGAGCGCCCTGCTCGAACGGCTCTTCGATCCCGTCGAGAGTCCCGACACCGCCGAACCACCCGAGGCCGGAGCGCCTCGGGTGACGGCGGCGCGGGACGGTCCCTCGTTCGGAGCACGTCTGCGCCACGGCCTGCGTATGTTTCTTCGGCGTCCCGTTCGCTCGCGGGTACTGCTCGGGCCGGTGAGTGCTGCTCGCGACGTGGGTGCGACCAGTGTGGACCTCGCCCGGTTGGACGCGGGCGCGCGCGCCCGCGGAGCCACCGTCAACGATGCATACCTCTTCGCGGTCGGCCAGGGGCTTCGTACGGTGCTCACGGACGCAGGCGAGTCGATACCGGACGGGATCACGGTTTCGGTGCCGGTGCGCATCGCCTCTCGGGACGGGACGCACAACGCGGTCGGAGTCATGCTCGTCACCGTCCCCCTCGCGGAATGCGAAGGGGCGCTGGGAATCATTGCGCAGCGAACGTCGGAGGCGAAGCCGCTCGCTCGGGCCGCCGGCAGCTCGGTCGGGTCGCCGCGGTTCACTCGCTTGTTCAATTTGTTCACTCGTCACCAGCGCGTCATCGCGACGGTCGCATCGAACGTGCGTGGCCCGCGACATGTTCTGGCGCTCGACGGCGCACCGCTGACCGAGATGTGGGCGCTCGGTCCGCTCGCCGGAAACCTGCGCGTCGGCTTCACCGCCGCGTCGTACGCCGGGCGGCTGTCGGTCGGCATCGAATGCGACGCAGGTCATCTCACGTCCGCATCGCGGATCGCGACGTCCGTCGGCAGGGCGCTGCAGTCGATCGCCGACCACTGAGGGTAGCCACCGCCACCTGCTCGATCTCGAGGGAGTCGTTCGAGGTCTTGACAACGTACAACCATTTGGTTGTATATTAATGCTGTGCACGGAGACGACGAGGACCGGACCGACGCCCTGTTCCAAGCGCTTGCAGACCGGACCCGCCGCGACATCATGCGGCGGGTGCTGGCCGGGGAGCGCTCCGTCTCCGCACTCGCGGCGAGGTATGAGATGAGCTTCGCTGCGGTTCAGAAGCACGTTGCCGTGCTGGAGAAGGCCGGCCTGCTCACCAAGCGGCGCAACGGTCGGGAGCAGTTGGCCAGTGGCGACGTGGCGGCGGTGCGATCGGTGGCGTCCATGCTCACCGAGCTGGAACAGATTTGGCGCGGTCGCATCGCGCGCATCGACGAACTCATCGCATCCGACTCGACCGAGGAGAGCTGAGCCATGCCTGTAATCGACGTCCGGCAGGACCTCGACAACCTGACACTGACCATCACCGCCGACTTCGCTGCACCCGTGGAGCGAATCTGGCAGGTCTACGCCGACCCGCGTCAACTGGAGAAGGTTTGGGGCCCGCCGTCCTACCCCGCGACCGTCGTGGACCACGACCTCACTCCCGGCGGTCGCACGGCCTACTTCATGACCGGTCCGGACGGTGAGAAGTACGCCGGATACTGGCAGATCACGGCCGTCGACGAACCTTCGAGCTTTTCCTTCGCCGACGGTTTCGCCGACCCGGACTTCAATCCGAATCCGGAGCTGCCGGTTTCGGAGAACGTGTACACCTTCACCGAACGCGACGGCGGCACCCGCGCAACGTATGTGAGCACCTTCGAGTCCGCCGAGGCGCTCCAGCAGGTGCTCGACATGGGTGTGGTCGAGGGTGCCTCGTCGGCGATCAATCAGATCGACGACCTGATTGCCTCGTGACAGCACCCGTGCTCGGACGGTGAAGGAGGAAGGTTCAGGGGACGGTCACTCCGGTCGAAACCGGAATGCTCGGGCGGTCGGTCCGCATGGTGAGGCGAACCCGTCCCGGGCCCGTCCCCAGGTGCACGTTCATCGGATGGGTGCTGTTGTTGCTCGCGGGTATGTACCGACTCACGGAACCGCTTCTGCCGGTGTCGAAGTTGTGCCAATCGATGATTGCCGTGACGTCGCAGGCCAGGATGGTCGGTGCCCACTCACCCAAAGGTGAGAATCCTTGTGAGATAAGTAATTCGACGGAATGGACAGCGCCGGGCGAGGCGGAGTACTCCCACAGGGGGCCGTCGAACGCGGTCCCGTCGGCGACGAGCACGCCTACGCAGATGCCGTTTCCCAGCGTCAACACCGGAGCCATTCCGACGTCCGCCATGGCGCACGTGCGGGGTCCGACGTTCGACCATCCGAGCATGCAGGGAGCGGCGGCGCCGGCGACACTTGGTGTCGCAACGAACGCCGCCGCACCCATGAGCCCCGCAACTGCGGCTGAAACGAACCTGTGTCCGATTGTCATGGTCGGATCGTATTCGGTGTCCCTTACCCCGGCCGCGTATACGCGGATCGCGTTGTGGAGGAGCGATTCCGGACTTCTGATGGAGGGACGAGCGGAACGCTCAGGCCATGCCCTTGAGCATCAGGTTCCAATACATGAAGGGCAGGCCGTATTTCTTCAGGTACCAGTACGCCCGGTGCGGCTCCGCGGGATCGAGTATCGGGAACGTCGGTTTCATCTGCAGCGAGTAGTCGAACTCGGCGAGCAGCATCGCACGTGACGACGTGACGATCGGGCACGACGAGTAGCCGTCGTAGCTCGCCGGCAATGGTCGGCCGTGCAGGAACGCGTCGATGTTGGCGGCGACGACCGGGGCCTGTTTGCGAATGGCGGCACCGGTCTTGGAGTTCGGTGTAGAGCCGGCATCGCCGAGTCCGAAAACGTTGGGATACCGCACGTGTTGCAGTGTGTGGGCGTCGACGTCGACGTATCCGTTTGCGTCGCCCGTCGACAACGGGCTTGCTTTGATCCAGTCCGGCGCCGACTGGTGCGGCGCGACATGCAGGACGTCGTAGGGCAGCGTGGTGTCGGTGCCACCCTCGGTGACGCCGGCGACCGTCACCTTGCGGCTCGCCGCATCGACGGAGGTCACCTCGGAGGCGGTGTGCAGGTGGATGCCGTAGTCGGCGACGACCGCGTCGAGGCTGTCGGCGATCGCGGGGATGCCGAAGGTTCGCGGCGTCGGCAGGATCAGGTGCACGTCGATGTCGGACAGTACGCCTTCCCTCCGCCAGTAATCGGCCGCCAGATAGGCGATCTTCTGGGGAGCGCCGGCGCATTTGATCGGACCGGACGGCATTGCGAACACCGCCGTTCCGGAGCGGGTGTTCCGGATGAACTCCCAGGTGCGGGGTGCGAGGTCGAACCTGTAATTCGAAGACACCCCGTTCTTCCCGAGGGTGTCTTCGAGGCCCTCGGTGCGGTTCCAGTCGAGTTGCAGTCCGGGACTCACCACCAGTACGTCGTACTCGTAGGTCGCGCCGTCGGCGCAGGTAACGGTGTTGTTCTTCGGGTCGATCTCCGCGGCGGCGTTCTTGATCCAGGTTGCGCCCTTGGGCATCACTGACGCCTCGGGGCGTGCGGAGGTCGCTGCAGTCGCCTTCCCGCCGCCTACCAGTGTCCACAGCGCCTGGTAGTAGTGCGTGTCGGACGGCTCGACGACGGCGACGTCGGAGTGGCCTTTGCGTAGCATTCGCGCCGCGACCGTGATACCGGCGGTTCCGCCGCCCAGGATCAGGATTTTATGTTTGCCGGTAGCCATTACAACTCTCCTCGCGTTCATGCAGCCGGAGCTACTTGTTCCCATGCGGCGTAGCCGCCGATCAGGTCGCTGACGTCAGCAAAGCCTCTTTGCCGCAACAGGCTCGAGGCGATCGACGAGCGGTAACCGCCCGCGCAGTACACGACCGTCGGCCGCGCGGCGTCCAGTTCGTCGAGCCTCCGGGCGAGCTGGGCCAGCGGGATTTCGATCGCGCCCGGGATGACCCCGTCCGCGGTCTCACCCGGGTTGCGGACGTCGACGAGTTGGAGACCTTCGAGTTCGGCGGCGCGCTCGCGCAATGTGGTCGCCGTCAATCGCGATGCGACGCGGACATCGTCCGGATGCTCCACCATGCTGTCGTAGGGGAGGTCGAGATAGCCGGTGACCCGGTCGAATCCGATGCGGGCCAGCCGGTTCTTGCCCTCGAGGTCCTGGCCGGGTGTGGTGAGGAGCACGATGTCGGTGTCGGGGGAGAGCACCGAGCCGGTGTACTCGGCGTATCGGCCGTCGAGGCCGATGTTGATCGCGTCGCGGAAGTGGCCACGAGCGAACTCGTCCGTGCTGCGGCCGTCGATGAGCACGGCACCCTCGTCCAGTGCTCTGCGTACTTCTTCGTAGCTCATCGCGGTAGGCATTTCGGACTCGTCGAGCAGGTCGTGTGCCTTGCGGTTCAGGACGGCGTCGTAGATGAAGTAGTCGGGAGCGGGGGGTTGCCCTTCGGAGACCAGCGCGATGAAAGTCGCCTTGTCCGGCGCGTGCAGCGCGTAATTCGCCAGTTTCTGGTCGCCGATCGTCGACGACAGTTCGGTCGACAGGTTCTTGCCGCATGCCGATCCCGCTCCGTGCGCCGGATACACGCGTGTCGGATCGGGCAGCGTCATCAGCTTGTCGTGCAGCGAGTCGTAGAGCATGGATGCGAGCTCGTCCCGGGCGTAGCCGATCGATGCCAACAGATCGGGCCGACCCACATCGCCGATGAACAGGGTGTCGCCGGTGAAGACGCCGTACGGTGAGGCGTCTGCGTGTTCGTAGACCACGATGGACAGCGACTCCGGGGTGTGGCCGGGGGTGTGGCGGAACTCCAACGTCACCTCGCCGAGCGAATAGCGCTCGCCGTCAGAGACGCCCTTGAACTCGAACTCGGGTTCCGCAACCGAGGAGTAGACGATTGCGGCGCCGGTGGCCTCGGCCAGCTCGAGGTGGCCCGAGACGAAGTCGGCGTGAAAGTGCGTCTCGAGTACGAGTTCGATGGTGAATCCGAACTTCTCTGCATCGGCGAGGTATTCGGACACGTCCCGCTGTGGATCGAGGACCACCGCGCGTCCGGTCGTCTCGTCACCGACCAGATATGACGCATGTGACAGGCAGTCCAAGTAGTACTGAATGAGCTTCATGGGCGAACTCCTCTCGTCGTCCTACCGTTCCGCCATACCTGGGGGGGTATTTAGGGTTACAAGGGAATATACCCCCATCCGTATTTGAGTCAAGGCGTCCGACGTGTCGCTCGGGTGAATCGACGCCATGGAAGTCGGTGTGAGCCGGGCTGATGGGCGATCTGGGCACGGGAGACCGTCGGCGGGGGACCTATGTCATGTGTGCCGACGCCGGGCGGTCACCGATCGTTCTGCTCTGCCAGAAATCCCTTGGCGTGCAGAGCATCGAGGCAGGTTTGCACGTTCTCGTCCAGGTCGGCGTCGGCGCGCAGCACGGTGAGTCCGTTCTCACCGGCCATTCGCCGGAGCGCCGAGTTGTAGCGCTCGACGAAGGCGATGTCCTGGTCGAACTTGCCGGGAATCTCACCATCACGTCGGACGACCCGGTCTACGATCATCTCCGCGGGACCGTCGAGGACGAAGCAGAGGTCCGGCGCGACGATATCGGCGACGGCCTCGGGTATCCACGAAACCTGTGTGCGACCGCGGGCTTCGAAGAGCGCAACCATGTCGAACAGGTAGCGGTTGGCAATTACGAGCTCGCCGCGGTTCAGCGCTGGAAGGATTGTGTCCGCTTGGTGGGCGTGGCAGTCCGCGAGATTGAACAGCAACAGTGCCTGTTCGGGAAGCTCTCGTCCGGTGCCCGTGCCGAACAGACTTCGCTGCGCGCGCGCGTCCCGCCGCCACCACTCCGACGGTGCCCATGCCGGCGTGCACGCTCTCGTCGGCGAGATGTGGGCCGACAGCCGTTCCTCCAACGTCGATTTCCCACTGCCGTCGAACCCGCAGATCGCAAGCAGTGCCCCTGATTGCCCGTGCGGCGTGAGCCGGATGGTCATTTCGCTCCTCCTCGACAGGTCGCCGGACGTAGCAGCAACCATGACAGTGAAGTCGATTGTCCCTCGGGCACTCGAATGCGGTCTTCACGATGCAGGTGACGCACTCCCAGGACGACGCTTCGAGGGATGCTGCGACCGTTTTCGGTGCGGTAGTGACACACATGTGACACCGCCGGTCCGGGACACATCGGGTGTGACAGCAGAAAACCCGCTCCCATGCTGGTGGGGGCGGGTTTTTTGTGGGAGCCGATGACGGGAATCGAACCCGCGTATTCAGCTTGGGAAGCTGATGTTCTACCATTGAACTACATCGGCACGCTGGGCTTTTGCCGATTTTCATCGGCTCCGGCCCTCGCTCGGAGCAAACTTTAGCAGACTCTCTCGGGTGGTTGCGAAGTCCCTATACGAGTGACCGTCCGGTGCGGATCCGCCACCTCAGGTCGGCCATCAGCAGTCGGTACGGTGCTTCGCGGAGTGGGACGGGTATCCGCTTGTTCACAGTTCCGATCGTCCGCATGAGCCGTTCGAATCGCCGTTGGTCTTTCGGTGTCCAGCTGAGCAGCATCTGGTCGCGGAACAGTTGGGGCAGGAACCCGGCGGTGAAGAACAGATTGAGCGGGCCGAACAGCAGCGACACGGGCCTGGGCAGGAACTCGAGTTTCGCGATGGAGAGCAGGTGCTCGCGGATCGGCTCGTCGATCCGGACCTTCTCGAGCCCTTCGTTCCAGTACTCCTCGAAGGCTTCGCGGTCGGCCGGCCACATGTCTTCCGGAACCTGCAGGGTGGTCCCGAAGGTGGAGCCCCGCTGGTAGAAGTAGTCGATCGCGTGATCGGGGATGGGGCCGTAGAGCGCGCGGTGGACGTCTTCGAATCCGCGGTAGATGCACGACGCGACCCAGAGTTGGAGTGCGGGGTCGAAGGCGTTGTATTTCACGGGGCTCGAGTCGGTGGACCGCACCTGCGCGTGTGCTTTGTTGACGCCGTTGCGGAAGAGTTTCTTCTCTTCGTCGGTGCCTACGGCTGCGACCGCGAGGTAGGTGAGGGTGGTGCGGGCCCGCTTGATGGGGTGGTCGAACAGTCGCCCGGATTCGACGCGGCTTTCCAATACTCCGTAGCCGACGCCCGGCCACGACAGCTGCATGATGATGTTCGCGGCGCCTGCCGCGAGGCCCAGTCCGTCCATCGTGTCGTCGAGACCTGTGGGTTTGTCGATTATGGTCATTGCTTCCCCCTCTTCGCGCATTAACTGAGTACGACTGTAGTCAGATGAATTGCGGGCGTAAAGAGGCATCACTGAGAAGATGGAGAGTATGGCGACAGGACGGCTCTACGGTGGACGCGCGGGCGAGGAACGACAGGCCGATCGGCGGGCCCAGTTGATCGAGGCCGGCCTCGACCTTCTCGGCACTGCCGACGGAGATCCGATCCTGTCGGTGCGTGGCGTGTGTAAGCGCGCCGGTCTCGCGTCGCGCTACTTCTACGAGAACTTCTCCGACCGCGACGCGCTGACCGGCGCCGTCTACGACCACGTCGTGCAGCGCATCGCCGAAAGCACCCTCGCAGCGGTGGACCGCGCTCCACGCGACGACGACCGGGCGATCGTGCGTGCGTGCGTGGAGAACATCGTGCGCGAGATCGCCGACGACCCGCGGCTGGGCCGCATGTTGTTCTCCGTCAGTCAGGCCAATGCCCAGCTCGCCAAGCGGCGCCTCGACTCGACGCGCATGTTCGCCGGTCTCGTGACGGCGCAGGCCGAGAACATCTATGCCGTCACGCCCAGCCCTCGGCTGGATCTGGCGGCGCACTACGTGGTCGGTGGACTCGCGCAGGCGCTCACCGCGTGGCTCGACGACACGGTGCCGTTGAGTCAGGAGGATGTCGTCGACGAATGCACCGAACTGGTCTACACCATGTCCGCGGTGCTGCGGCGTGGCGACCGCGACAGTTAGCCCGCGACAGTTGACCGGTGGCACACACGCCCGGGCATCGACCGCTGCGAGGTTGTTAACCTCTACGCGTGCTGCTCTCCGATCGCGATATCCGCGCCCAGATCGCCTCCGGGCATCTCGGCATCGACCCCTTCGACCCGGACCTCGTGCAGCCGTCCAGCGTGGACGTCCGGTTGGACAGTTTGTTTCGTGTGTTCAACAACACCCGCTACACGCACATCGATCCCGCGAAGCAGCAGGACGAGCTGACCTCGCTGGTGCAGGTTCCACCCGGTGAGTCGTTCGTGCTGCATCCCGGCGAGTTCGTGCTCGGTTCGACGATGGAACGTTGCTCGCTGCCCGACGACCTCGCGGGGCGTCTCGAAGGAAAGTCGTCGCTCGGGCGTCTGGGCCTGCTGACCCACTCGACGGCGGGATTCATCGATCCGGGTTTCGACGGGCACATCACCCTCGAGCTGTCGAACGTCGCCAACCTGCCGATCACGCTGTGGCCGGGCATGAAGATCGGTCAGTTGTGCTTGTTCCGGCTGACGAGCCCCGCCGAGTATCCGTACGGCAGCGCGAAGGTCGGATCGAAGTACCAGGGGCAGCGCGGGCCGACACCGTCGAAGGCGTACCTGAACTTCGTTCACGAGCATCCGGACGCCCGCCCGAGCTGAGCGACAGCGCCGGCACCCCGCGAATTTTCGTATCCGTTCTCTACGGCACCTACCAGAGGTGGGCGACGTCGAGCACCACCCGCGACCCGTTGCCCGGTCCGTCGAGTGTGAACACCCGGAACGGCAGTCGTGCGCGCACTCCGACACCGAGGGTGGTCTGTCCTTCGAAACTGCCGGCCGAGGCCACCTGACGGAACGTGCGGTAGCCGGTGACGTTCACGAGTTCGTTGCTGCGCGGCAGGTCGTATCCCGGGGCGCGGACGATCATCTGCAAGTACGCCCCTCCGCGCAGCGGAACGGGGAATCCGGAGCCGTCCTGCGTGACTTCCGGGACGTAGCGGACGAGATAGCCGGCTGCGGGGCCGGCGAGATCGACGACGATGCGGTCGAAGCACGGGTGCTGCCCGGAGCGGACGGAGGTGATCGGCGAGGTGACCATCGCCGGGCTCGACTTGTCCGTCGAGCCCCAGTGGATGCCGCAGTAGGGCGTCGCGGCAGACGCGTTCGGGCTGATGAGTCCGAGCCCCGCGATGAGTGTTGCCATCGCGAGCCACACAAGGATTTTTCTCATGATGCACTTCCCTGACGTGTGGCGTGTGGTAGTTGATCGCGACAGGTGAGCGCTGCGTTACAACGCGCTGTGTTTCTCGCGAATTTCGTCGGAAGCGAGCAAAAGGCCAGCTGGAAGATGCAATTCGGTGTCCGGAGCGGGTGGTGGACCGGCTGGAACGGAATCACAATTCGATAGTTTCGGGTAATACTCGCGAGTAACAATCTTGATCGATAGACTCTCGTCGGTGTCGTCCTCCTGTCCCCCCTGCGAGGACGACCGCGCGGGCCGGTAACCCCCCATCGCCGGTCTGCGCACGAGCCTCACCGACCCACCACCACGGGTCGGTGGGGCTTCGTCTTTCGCCGTCGATACGCTCTTCCGGTATGACCGAGAGCAAGCCGCGCATCGCCATCGAATACTGCACACAGTGTCAGTGGCTTCTGCGCGCCGGGTGGATGGCGCAGGAACTCCTCAACACTTTCGGTACCGACATCGGCGAAGTTGCGCTCGTGCCCGGCACCGGTGGGGTCTTCCGCGTCACGGCACACAACACGGTGGTATGGGATCGCAAGCAGGACAGCGGATTTCCCGACATCGTCACACTGAAGAAACGCGTCCGGGACGTAGTGGACCCCGCTCGTCATCTCGGGCACGCCGATCGCGCGCATCCAGTGGAGCCATGGGGCTCGCCGCGGCGAAGGACGGGAGCCGGACGGGCAGATGCCCGGTCATCCGCCGAGGTTGGCCACCGTGGAATCCAGGGTGCTCGCCCTCAGTTCGAGATCGCTGTCGGTGTACTCGCGGTCCTGTGGCAACTGCTCACGAAGCTCTACGCGCGTGAGCACGACGAAAGCCCGATTCCCGTCGGTGACCTCGTCGGCACCCACCACCCGGAATCTGCCCTCGTCGAGAACTAGCGCGGGATCGGTGAGTTCGGAGCCGAGCAGCTCGCGCAGATCGTCGGCCGTCAGATGGGTAGTCACGTCATCCTCCTGGGTAGGTAACCTGCATTTCCTGACGTACCCGGCCGGGCGGTCGCCGAATCCGGACCGTGCGACAGACCCCGGGGGCCACACGAATCCGCGCGGAGAGTTATAGTGATGGCAGTCACTCAATGGGGTGGGGAGTGATTTGCGCCTGCCGGGCATGCCGGCATCTGAACAACGGGGATCGATCGAATTGACCACTTGCATGACCGGCACACCGCAGACCTCTTCCGCGATGCCGGGTAGTACCGAATGGATCAAGGCGCATCTCGCGCGGATGGACGACATCGCCGCACCTGCTGTGGACGAACAGCCTCTGGCGGAGGCCCTCGCCGACTGAGGCAGCCCTTCGTATTTCGACATGTAACGCAACGGCAGAACAGGTACCGTCGCGACGTCGCAACCTACGACGAGGCCGACTGCGCCGGACAGGAGGAACACATGAGGGCGTTGTTCACGCAGCAGCTGGACGAACTGCTGGGGCGTCTCGGTGAACTCGCCGAATTGTCGGGTCAAGGACTGGCCTTGGCAACCAAGGCCCTGTTCGACACAGACCTCGACGCCGCGCAGTACGCACTCGACCTCGACGAACAACTCGAAGACCTGCAGGTCGATTGCAGCAACCGAGCGGTGAAAATTTTGGCACTGCAGCACCCGGTGGCGGCCGACCTGCGGTTGGTCTTCTCCGCCGTGCGGATCAGTACCGATCTGGAACGCATGGGGCAGTTGACCCAGCACATTGCCCGCGTGGCGCGCCGCAGGTTCCCCGACCGGCTCGTCAACGATGCGCTGCGCGACGAGCTGACACAGATGGCGGAGCTGTCCGCGGTCATCGCCGGGCGACTGAGCGACGCCTTCACGGACCTCGACGTCGACTCGATCGCGAAGATCCGCGTCGTCAACGCCGAACTCGACGACGTCCACTCCCGGGTGCTGTCGGCCGTCGAGGAACCCTCGCGGGGCGGCGATGTCGCCACTGCCATCGACATTGCCCTGATCGCCAGGTTCTACGGGCGGTTCGGCGATCAGGCGGTCGACGTCGCCGACCGGCTGATCTTCTTCGTCACGGGTCGTCGTCCCGCGTCGGCCGCTTGAGCGGTGTGGAATTCCCTGGGTTCGACGACCTCGACATCGAAGGTCTGTCGACACGAGCAGGCGTCAAGTGGGCCTACGCTGCCGAGTCCGGGCTACTGCCGGCATGGGTGGCGGACATGGACTTTCCGGTTGCACCCGAGATTCGTCGCGCGCTCCACGAACTGATCGACCGGAGCGACCTCGGTTACCCGTACTGGGCCCGCGGGACCCCGCTGCGTGAGGAGTTCGCGCGACGGATGCACTACCGGTACGGCTGGGATCTCGATCCTGCTGCGGTCCGTGAGCAGACCGACCTCATCCAGGCGTTGCAGCTCATCCTGCACCTGAGTACGAGCCGCGGCGACGCCGTCGCGATCCAGACGCCCAACTATCCACCGTTTCTCGCAACACTTCGCCGAATGGGATTGCAGCAAATAGATTTTCCGTTCGTCGACTCGGGTGACGGTTGGGTGCTCGATTTCGCAGGGTTCGAGCAGCGCGTGGTCCGGCACCGGCCGAGGGTTCTGGTGCTGGTCAACCCGCACAATCCGACAGGTCGCGTCCACACCCGTGACGAACTCGAGCGGATCGCCGATCTCGCAGTGCGATTCGACATGCTGGTGGTCAGCGACGAAATCCATGCCGAGTTGATCTACGAGCCCCACCGGCACATTCCGTTTGCGTCTCTCGGACCCGAGGTCGCCTCCCGGACGGTGACGGTCACCTCTGCGAGCAAGTCGTTCAACCTTGCAGGATTACGTTGTGCGGTAGTTCATTACGGGGATCACGGAGTGATGCAGCGCCGTGATGCGGAGCCGTTCGATCTGTACGGCGCGGTATCGGTTCCGAGTGTCGTCGCCACGCTCGCGGCATGGCAGCACGGAGATGCCTGGCAGCACGACCTGATTCGGGTACTCGAGCGAAACCGGGCGCGGGTGCGCGATGTGCTCGCCGAGGCGGTACCACGGGTGCGACATCACCCACCGGAAGGTACGTACCTCGGCTGGGTGAACGTGGAACCGCTCGGTCTCGACGATCCGGTCGGCCGGGTGCGTGAACTCGGGCGCGTGCTGGTCGACGGCGGGGTTCGCTTCGGTAGTGGGTCCGGCAACTTCCTGCGGATCAACTTCGCGACATCCGCGGGGATCCTCAACAGGGTGCTCGCCGGGGTCGTCGAGGGGTTGACCGCGCGCTGATTCCCCGAGGCGGGCGACGCTTCCCGAGGTGTTGCGCCTCCGCCGCCCGCCGGGAATTACGTTAACACAGGCATCGAACGTATGATCGAACAATGGGTCTCTATCGCACAACCGGCGGGTGGGCCGAGCCGGCGCCTTCTCGCTGTCCGAACGGTCACCGGCTCGGACCTGATCGGACACTCGTGGGATCCCAGGTGTGCGACTGCGGTGCGCTGCACCGCACCCATCTGTGCCGGGAATGTGAAGCGGTCGTCTATGCCCCGCCCATCGGTGACCACTGCCGGTTGCGCGCGTTCGACGAACGTTGACTCCGATTCGGGATACACAAGTGGGCAGATGCATTTATGGTCGAGTGCGCAAGCCGATACGTGAGAGGAACGCGATGAGGGCAGCCGCGACGCGAGGGGTGACTGTCTGTGTGATGGCATTTGCGGCGGTCCTGGCCGCCGCTCCGAGTGCTGTCGCGGAGCAGTCGTCACAGGAGGTGACCGAAAGCGGCGGCTCCAGCGCGATCGGGAGCGTGGAAATCTTCAGCTGGGTAGTGGCTTTCCTGGCGAGCGCTCTGGGTCTGACGTAGAGGCAGGATGGGTGCAGATGCTTGTCCGCCGGGAGGACGGGCAGGAAAGCCCCGCCAGCGATTTCGAGGGGAGGAGCCGGCGGGGCCCTGCGCTGCATCTCCTGTGTCGGGGAGGACTTTCGGGAGATACGCCACAGTTGACGTGGCGAAACGCAGTTTAGACACACGTCGAACGCACGGTCCAGGATTGATACCGAAAAGATATGTGACGCACTGACGAAGCAGTCCAGCACACGCAGTCGTACAGTGTCGTAGCACACACGAACAACTCGCTGATTCGTTCAGCTGCGTTTCCCTTCCGATTACCTGCGGTGAAGTTGTCTGTACAACTCCGCCCGCGACAGTAATGGCGTGACGGAGCGCAACGGATACCAAGTGATCGCCGGTCGGCTCGCCGACGAGGTTGCCGAGCTCGCACCCGGGACGAAACTTGCCAGTGAGCACGAGCTGATGGACCGCTTCGGCGTGGGCCGGGCCTCGGCGCGCGCGGCGGTGCAGGAACTCGAGCGACGCGGACTCGTGCGTCGGGTGCGAGGCTCCGGCACATTCGTCAACCGTCGTATCGACTACGTCATCTCCAGGGAGCGACGACCGTCGTGGCACCGCACGGTCGAATCGGCCGGTGCAGTGCCACGGTCGACGGTGCTGTCGTCGCAACTCCGACCCGTGCCGGAACGCTGCGCGCACTATCTCGGCGTCGAACCCGGCACCGAGGTCCACCACATGCGCCGGTTGCGGTTCGTCGACGACCACGTGGCGGCGGTGGGGGAGGAATGGGTCAAGCGCGATGCGCTCACCGAACTCGGTCCGGCGATGCGCATCGAGGAATCCCTCGACGAACTGTTGCGGCAGATGGGCCGCGTCGATGTGGTGCGGTCCTGGTGCCGCACGGCGATGGAATTGCCGTCGGAGGAAATCCAGGCGGCGCTCGAGATGAACTATGTTGCGCCCGTGTGGGTTGTGGAGAGCATCAACCGCGACGCCGCAACCGGCACGGCCGTCACCTACAGCACGGCGTGGATGCGGGCCGACGTGATCCGAGTGGTCATGGAGATCGGCGACACCGAACCCGCCCCGAACATTGCACTTCACCGATGAAAGCAGGGCATATCCGCATGACCTCACATGTCTACACCAGGGAGCGGCTCACCGAATTGCTCGCCGCGGCAACGGAACAGGATCTCGTTGCCGCCGCCGACCGGTGCCTGTCCGACGGTGCCGAACTCACGGTGCTCAGCGCACCCGAAATTGGTTGTGTGGCAACACAGGTACGCGAACCGATCGGTCACGTCCGTTTCTACCTCGGCAATGTGCTGGCCTGCCAGGCGGAGGTGCGTCTCGGCGACACCCGCGGTTGGGCGATGCGGATGGGTGACGACCGCGCCGCTGTCCTGGCTGCCGCAGTCTGCGACGCCGAGATGGCGGCCGGCCGCCCCCAGGCCGACCACGTGCGCGATCTGTGTGCCCGGGTCGAGGCCGAACTGGGCCGTGCCGACCGCGAGGAATGGGCGCAGATAGCGCCGACGATCGTTCAATTCGAGGAGCTCACATGACCACCACCGATTCGGTTCTGGGGGTCGGTCTCGATCCCGTTGTTGCACAACGTGTGTACCGATCCGTGCTGGACGCCTTCACGCGTCCCGGCCGGGTGCGGACGCTGCCCGATACGGAATTCCCGCCCGCGCTGTTGCCGGCGCTCGCATTGGCCGACCTCGAAACCGGTGTCACCGTGCTCGAGGCGGACGACACCGACTGGAGCGAGGTGCTCGCCGTGGCGACCGGCGCGCCCGTCGCCGCCGCCGCGCACTCCAAGTACGTCACCGTGCTCCGCCCGGTCGCCGCAGAAGATCTCGCGACAGCCGACCGCGGTTGCGCCCTCTCTCCGGAATCTGCCGCGACTGTCGTCTGTGCGATCCCGTCGCTCGACGGCGGCGTACCGGTGACCCTCACCGGTCCGGGAATCGCAGAAACCGAAGCGATTTCGCCGCAGGGATTCGACGAGGCGCTCTGGAACGCACGCGCCGTGGCCACCGCCGACTTCCCCGCCGGCATCGACCTGCTGCTCGTCGCCGACGACGGCACGATGCTCGGCGTACCCCGCACCACGCGCGTCCGCACCGGACAGGAGAACTGACATGGGATATTCGGGAGCCCGCGGCGGCCTCGACGCGATCCTCGCCGCCGAAAGCCTCGTCCGCACCGCCCGCGAGAGCGACGGTTCACCGCGGATGAGCACCGACCAGATCACCGGCCGTATGCGACTCGCCGTCGACCGCGTCATGGGCGAAGGTTCCCTCTACGACGCCGATACCGCCGCCGACGCGCTGCGCCAGGCGGAGGGGGACGTCATCGAGGCCACCCACCTCGTCCGCGCCCACCAGTCGACCCTGCCGCGGCTTGCGATCAGCGAACCGGTCGACCCCGACGAGATGACGGTGCTGCGCCGGATCGTCCCCGCGTGGCGCACTCCGGAAGGTCCGCAGCTGCTGGGCCGCACCAGCGACTACACGGGCCGCATGCTCGTCCGCGACGACGAGCCGGTCGCCCCCACGATCATCGACGAGACGCCGGCACCCGAACGCCGCGACACCGAGCGTCATCCGCAACGCTTCTCGGACATGCTGCGCGAGATGAACCTTCTCGCCGACAGCCGGCCGGCCGACGGGTCCGATCCGGAACCGTTCGATATCTCCCGGCATCCCGCGGCGCCGCCCGCGCCCCGCTCGGCGGTGCTGGCCTCGATGGCCCGCGCGGAGACCGGTTCACTGATCGGCACCTGGTACCGCTCCATCCGTGGCACCGAGGGCAATCTCCACGAGGTCACGCTCGGCGAGGTACGGCACGGGCGAGTCCCCGTGCGGGTACGGCACCCGCACACGGGTAATCCGTTCGCGCTCGGAAATATTCGCGTCACCGAGTGCGAGGCCATCGAAGATCTCAACGGCCCGGACGAGGACCGGGGCCGGTTCGATGTCGGCTACGGCCTGTGCTTCGGGCACAACGAACGCAAGGCCATCGCCATGGCGAACCTCGATATCGCCTGCCGGCGCTTCGGCGACAGCGGCGGACTCGAACAGACCCTGCTGCTCACCACCGACGGCCTCGACTCGTGCGGTTTCCTCGAGCACCTCAAACTGCCGCACTACGTCACGTTCCGCTCGATGATCGACCGCAAACTGGCCGTGCAGGCCGGCGCGGACGACATCCCGGACCGGAACACCGAACCTCTCGGAAGGACCTGCTGATGACCGACCTGCTGACATCCCGGGCCGCAGCGCCGGACACGGCCGGTTCCCGGCTCACCCACACGCTCGACGCGATCGACGCCGCGACCCGTGCGCGGGGCATCCTCGACGAGGGATCCAAACGCGAGATCCGTCGCGCCACCCTGACCGCCGTGTGCGTGCCCGGTTACCTGACCCCCTTCGGCTCCCGGGAGATGCCCGTCGCCCGCGGGTGGGGTTCGGGTGGCCTGCAGGTCACGCTCGGGCTGGTCGGCGGCGACGACACCGTCAAGGTCATCGACCAGGGTGACGACGACGGGGTCAATGCCACCAACCTGCGTCGCCTCATCGAGTCCAGCGAGAAGTGCGCGAGCACCAAGGACACCCGCGAGGCCACGATCATCCAGTCCCGGCACCGCATCCCGGAAGAGCCGATGGCCGAGGACCAGATCCTGGTGCTGCAGGTGCCGAACTCGGAACCGCTACGTGCGGTGCAGAAGTCGGTGACCGAATGCGCCCGCATGCACGCCGAGGCCGACTACTCGATGATGTGGGTCAGCCTGTACGAGGATCTGGTGCGCAACGGTGTGATCACCAAGACCACCGGCTATCCGGTCCTGGTCGACGGCCGCTACGTGATGATCACCTCGCCGATACCGCGGTGGGACGTTCCGCGCCTGAACAATTCACCGTTCCTGACACTGCTCGGCGCCGGACGGGAGAAGCGCATCTTCGCGGTGCCGCCCTACACTCCGGTGCAGCCGCTGACGTTCGACGATGTGCCGTTCGAGGTGGAGGGCTCCGGCGGGCAGCGCTGTGTGCGGTGCGCGTCGTCCGACACGTTCCTCGTCGAAGCGTCGCCCGGGCGGATGATGTGCAGCGATGTCGAGTGGTGCACCCGCGTCGTCGACGGTGACGTGGACGCCGGAAACCACACCGAGCACGCTCCGCTGCAGTACCTGCCGGACCCGCAACGCCGGGTGCGCGCGGCACGCGCCGTGACCCGGCACAACCCCGACGACCTCGCCGACCGGCCGGTGCCCGCGCACTCCGACGGCTGGACCCTCGCGGCCCGCGGCGTCGGCAAGGTGCACGGTCCCGGTGGCGCCGACGCGGTGCCAGGCACCGGCCCGGCCACCGGTACGGCGATCAGCCCACGCACCGGCGCGGTCGTCGCGGCGTGGGATGTGTCCTTCGACGTGGCTCCCGGCGAGGCGCTCGGCCTGATCGGCGAGTCGGGCTCGGGCAAATCCACCGTGCTGCGCTGCCTCATCGGTGACGAAAAGGCCACCGCCGGGTCGATGTTCCTCACCACCGTCGGCGACGGCACCACCGACGTGTTCACCCTGGCGGACACGGAGCGGCGCGCATTGCGCATCGACACCCTCGGACTGGTGCACCAGAACCCCGCCGACGGGCTCACCATGACCGTCTCGGCCGGCGGCAACATCGCCGAGCGGCTCACCGCGGCGGGGTGGCGCAACTACTACGAGATCCGCGACCGGGCGGCGTACCTCCTCGAGAAGGTCGAGGTGCCCCTCGACCGCATGGACGATCCCGTCCACACCTTCTCCGGTGGCATGCGACAGCGGGTGCAGATCGCCAAGGCCCTCGCGACCGACCCGCGGGTGTTGCTCCTCGACGAGCCCACCACCGGTCTCGACGCGTCCGTCGCCGCGGGCGTGCTCGACCTGCTGCGCAACCTGCTTGCCGAGCGCGACACCGCCGCGGTGGTCGTCAGCCACGACTTCGCGGTCATCGAAGCGCTCACCGATCGCACCCTGGTGATGAACGTGGGCCGTGTCGTCGAGACCGGGCTCACCGATCAGCTCTTCCAGGACCCCCACCGGGAGCCTCTCCTCGCCGAGAATACTACTCTCATCAGACGTAAACAGTATTTT
>NZ_JAUZMZ010000085.1:0-21802 GCF_036327435.1 Rhodococcus chondri
AGATCGACAAGATCACCTTCGAGAACGCCTCTCGCTTCTTCGGCTGGGATCCTTTCGCGCACATCCCGCGCGAGCAGGCCACCGTGGGTGCGCTGCGCGCCAAGGCGGCCGATGTCGACATCAGCGAAACCTCCAAGACCGAGTACCGGCGGCGTTACGAACTCGCCAAATCCTGACGCTCGCGCCGACCTCTCGCGCCCACCCCGCCGGATCTCCGGGCAACGGCCCCGATCTCCGGCGAGGTGGGCGTCGCGCTAGGTGGCCGTGCGCCAGAGCAGCGCGTGCAGGCACTCGACGGCTTCGGCGGGGGACTCGACATCGAGCACGCCACCGGCGGGCATCTTCCATCCCCCGATCGCGACCACCGGCACACCGACCCGAACGGCCAGAGCGACCTCGCTCATCGTCCCCCAGCTGCCCCCGACCACGATCAGCGCGTCGCTGCTACGCACGAGCAGGGCATTGCGCATCTCCCCCAAACCCGTCGGTATCGCCACCGTCAGATATGGGTTCCCGCTGTCGCGGTCGTCACCCGGTAACAACCCGAGTGTCGTTCCGCCCGCTTCGATCGCACCGCGCGACGCCGCCGCCATGACGCCTCCGAGTCCGCCTGTGACGACCACGGCCCGGCGACCGGCGAGCAGCCCGCCCACCTGCCGGGCGATCCGCCGCTGCTCGGGGGTGGCTTCACCAGGACCGACCACCCCGACGTAACGCTGCGTGTGCATAACGGGATTGTCCACCACCCCAGGGTTGGATTCAGCCCTATCTCCGGTTTGTGCTTCGACCACCGGGGCGGGTCGTGCCGGAGCCCTGGGGCACGGATGCTCAGTGCATGACCACGACCGGCAGCGCGCGACCCCTCCGGGGCACCACCGTGCACGCGGACGACGGTGTCCCGCTGGCGGTGCTGGAGGTGGGACCGGCCACTGCGCCGCTCACTCTCGTGTTCGTCCACGGTCACTGCCATGACACCGGGGTCTGGACGACTCTGCGCGACGCCTTGCCGCCCACAACCGGTAGCCCCGTACGGATGGTGTTCTTCGATCATCGCGGCCACGGCAGGTCCGGTGGCGCACCGGCCGAGACGTACACGGTGGATCAGGTCGGCCGCGACCTGGCGGCCGTACTCGACGCGGTCACGCGCGGTCCGGTGGTGCTCATCGGGCATTCGATGGGCGGCATGGCGATCCTGTCGTACGCGCGGCAGCATCCGGCCGACGTCGGGTCCCGCGTGGTGGGGGTTGCGCTGATCGCCACGGCTGCTGACGATCTCGTCCGTTCCGGGCTCGGGCGGTACCTGCACAGCCCGGCGGTGGAGTTGTTCCGCCGGGCTGTGTCCCGAGCACCTCGCCTCACCCAGCGCGCGGTCCGGTTCGGTGGACGAACCGTGTTGCCGCTGGCACGGGCAGTACCGCGTCGCGCAGGGAAGCGGGGGCAGGGTGAGTGGTGGTTACCGGGACTGCTCGCACTGCTCCGCAGCGACACGTCGGTGGTCACGATGGCCGGCTTCCTACGATCCTTCGCGGCGCTCGACGAAGCCGCGGCATTGACCGTGCTGGCTTCCGTTCCGGCGCTGGTGCTGTGCGGTTCCCACGACGAGTGGACGCCGTTCGAACTGTCGACCGGCCTGGCCGCACGTCTTCCGCTGGCCGAACTGGTGCGCGTGGACGACGCGGGTCACTCGGTGATCGTGGAGCGCCCGGCGGAGGTCGCTACGGCCCTGGGCCGCCTGTGCACGGCTGCCCTGGAATTGCTCTAGAGTTCGCGTTCGGTGATGACGCCGCTGTGCATCGCGAGTTCGGCCAGCCGCACGCGTTTCTGATTCTGCGGCAGATCCTCGACCCCGAACTTCGTGAAGAGTGCCCGCAGGTGAGTCTTCACGGCATCGACACTGAGGAACAGTTCGGACGCGATCTCCTGATTCGACGCCGGGGTAGCGAACGCCGCGCCGTGCTTGTAGGGACGACACAGGGCACGCAGGATTCGTCGCTGCGTGTCGGTGAGGGATCGCACCGTAGGCAGCTCGGAGGCAAGCCGGGTCACCTCGTCCGGACCCGCCCCCATCTCCTGGAATTTCAACCGTTTCGGGCCGATACGGATGCTGTCCCCCTCCCGGAGCCGGCGGCGCCCGGTGATGCGCTCTCCGTTGACGAAAGTGCCGTTGCGGGAGAGTCCGTCGTCGACGATGGTCCAGTGCGTCCCCAGCCATTCGACAACCGCGTGCAGACGGGACACCTCATCGTCGCCGGGAAACGATACGTCTGCTTCGACGGCGCGGCCGATGGTCACGCGCGGAGTGTCCGGCGACAACACGAAGCTGTGCTGTCGTCCCTGCTCATCGATGTGGATCAAGCGCGTCTCGGCAACAATGTTCACTACGACCTCCAGGGCACTGGACTTATCGTGCGCTCCCGTCGCGACGTCGGCAAGGGGCTGCGGTCGCCGGGAGGTGTCCGACGATAATGAGCGGGTGAGCCGACGTCGTGCCCGTGTCCCTGTCTCTCCGGATTCGCCGTGCCCGTGCGGTCGCGGTCTCCCTCTCCGCGAATGTTGCGGACCGATGCTGGCCGGTCGACCGGCGCCGAGTGCCGAACAGCTGATGCGCTCGCGGTACACCGCGTTCGCGGTCGGAGACGTCGACTATCTGCGCCGGACGTGGCATCCCTCGACCCGCCCGGCCCGGCTCGAGCTCGATACCGATCGGCGGTGGACCGGCCTGGACATCATGCGCACGACGGGCGGCGGCTTCCTGCACACCGAGGCCACGGTGGAGTTCCGGGCACATTCCGTTCACCGCAACCAGCCCGACGTGTTGCACGAGCACAGCAGATTCGTCCGGGAGGAAGGTCGCTGGCTCTACCTCGACGCGATGGACTGATCCGCACGGGACCGGACAGCAGTCACACGGAGTCGGCACTGAAGGTGTCGGCACACCCGGATTTCAGCGCAGCAGAGTGGCCCGGAGCGTCTCGGCGAGCCAGGTGCGATACCGGTCGACCTCCCACCCGCAGTCGCGCCGCAGCAGCGCATGCACCTGGGGCGAGCTCAGCGTGTACAGCACGTCGGCCGCGTGGTCGACGTCCACGCCGTCGCGTAGCCAGCCGCTACGGTGCAGTCCCTCGGCGATGGTGCGGGCATTCACGGCGGTCGCGCGGGCATCGTCCTCCGCGAAGCGGCGCATATCGAGGTCGGCGCCGGCGGATTCGACCGACGTCATCAACAGGTCCCCGGCACGCTCGAGCATGGCTGCGCCGTAACCGACCACTTGCTCGACGATCAGGTCCGCGTCCGTTCCGCGGGGGTGTCCGACGGCCCGGCGATCGGTGGCGGGCCCATCGGTCTGCGCGACCGCAGACTCGCCGCCGGCATCCGCGTCGGCGACGCCGGCCACCGCCTCGTCGAGGGCGTCGCGGAACAGTTCGGCCTTGCCGCCGGGAAATGCAGTGAAAACCGTCCGGATTGCGACACCGGCTTCTTCCGCGATCTGCTTCACGGTGGTGCTCACGTATCCGTTGCGAACGAACAGGCGTGCGGCCGCATCTCGGATCGTGACGCGCGTCCGGCGAGCGGCCTCTTCTCGCAGAGGCGAGCTGTAAGTTCTCCTGACGCGATCGGACATCGAATTCAGCCTAGCAGTATCGAGTGCAGCCCTGATGCAGCTGATTTCCGGACCCTGCGCGCATCGCCACGACCGGGCATGCTGTTCTGGTGCGCATCTTCGAAGTCTGGGCCCCGCTCCCCTCCTCCGTCCGACTCCACGTGGACGGTGCGCTCCACCCGATGGAGCGCGACGACCGCGGGTGGTGGCGCGCGGAGGTCGACGCCTCCCCCACCGCGCGCTACGGCTTCGTCCTCGACAAGGACGAGACCGTGCTGCCGGATCCGCGATCGCCGCGCCAGCCGGACGGAGTGCACGGGCCTTCGCAGCTGCACGCCGTCGATCCCACTGCGTGGACGGACACGGCATGGACCGGCCGACAACTCGCCGGGAACGTCGTCTACGAGTTGCACATCGGCACGTTCACCGAGGACGGCACCCTCGACGCGGCGATCGGCAGACTCGACGACCTCGTCGAGCTCGGAGTCGGATTCGTCGAACTCATGCCGGTCAACGCGTTCAACGGCGTTCACGGCTGGGGGTACGACGGGGTGCTGTGGTACGCGGTGCACGAACCGTACGGCGGACCCGATGCCCTTCAGCGTTTCGTCGACGCCGCGCACACGCGCGGACTCGGTGTCGTCCTCGACGTCGTCTACAACCATCTCGGACCGTCCGGCAACTACCTCGACCGTTTCGGCCCGTATCTTTCGTCCGGTCCGGGCATCTGGGGCGACTCGGTGAATCTCGACGGGGCCGGATCCAGCGAAGTCCGGCGCTACATCATCGAGAACGCCCTGCGGTGGCTGCGCGACTTTCACATCGACGCCCTGCGACTCGACGCAGTTCATGCCCTCGTGGATCACACCGCTATCCATCTGCTCGAGGAACTCGCGGTCGAAACGTTCAGGCTCTCGGCGCATCTCGGTCGCCCGCTGAGCCTGATCGCCGAAAGCGATCTGAACGATCCACGGATGATCACGCCGCGGTCGGCCGGAGGTTACGGGCTACAGGCGCAGTGGGACGACGACGTCCACCACGCCATCCACGCCGCGGTCTCCGGCGAACGACAAGGCTACTACGGTGATTTCGGCTCGCTCGAAACTTTGGCACACACTCTCGGGCACGGTTTCTTCCATGCCGGGACCTACTCGACCTTCCGCGGCCGCATGCACGGGCGTCCACTCGATGTGCGGCGCATCCCCGCGAGTTCGCTACTGGCCTATACCTGTACCCACGACCAGGTGGGCAATCGGGCGCTCGGTGACCGTCCCGGGATCTACCTCGACCACGGGCAGCTCGGCGTCAAGGCCGCGCTGGTACTGACCTCTCCCTACACGCCGATGCTCTTCATGGGTGAAGAGTGGGGTGCGAGTACCCCGTTCCGGTATTTCACGTCCCACCCCGAACCGGAACTCGCCGCCGCCGTCGTCGAAGGACGCCGGCGCGAGTTCGGTCAGCACGGCTGGAACACCGAGGACGTCCCCGATCCCCAGCATCCCGAAACGTTTCACCGGTCCAAGCTCGAGTGGCGGGAGCGTTCTGCGCCCGACCACGCCCGGTTGCTTCGCTGCTACCGGGACCTGATCGCGCTGCGTCGTGCCCGGGTCGAACTCACCGATCCCTGGCTCGAACACGCGCAGGTCAGCTACGACGAGGAGGAACAGTGGATCGTCGTATCCCGCGGTGCGCTCCGGGTGGTGTGCAATCTCGGTCCTGATCCGGTCACCGTGCCGGCCGGCGGGCGGGCGGTGCTCTGGTGGGACGAGCCTGTCGTCAACCGCACCGAATCGGCGGTACTCGTGCCCGGACATTCGTTCGTCGTCCTCGAAGCTCCGTCACCTACGCGGTGAGCACGAAATCGTCTGCAACGGTCCGGATAATCCCATTGATCGAGCTTCGATCACCCGAGTACCGTCGTATATGCCGTCGAAATTCTCGAGGTGAATCCGAATTCTCGAGGTGAATCGTCATGAAAATCAAGACAGCCCTGGCGAGCACATTCCTCACCACCGCCCTTGTATTTGCTCCTGTGGGAGTGGCCACGGCGACCCCGTCGACCGACTCCTCGCCCCCGGTGGCCGCGGTCAACCACAACCATCACGACAAGCATCACGACGGAGACCGCCACAACCACGGTGACCGCAACAACCACTGGCGTAACGATCGCGGCCACAAGGATTACGATCGCTGGGACTACAACTGGCGGTCCGACTGCTTCTGGCTCGGACCGTGGCTGATGTGCATGCCCTGGTAAACCGTTCGACCGACCCGAACAACACTCTCCCCGAATCCGGCCTCGGGCCCGGTGATCCCGGCCTGCGCTAGGTGAGGTAGCGGTAGGCCGGGGATCCCGGCTCGAGGCGCTGCGCCTCGATCCGCGATGCGTCCATCCTGTTGAGCAAGGGTGAAAGACCGTCTGCCGCACCGAGTTCGATGCCGACCAGCGCGGCCCCCGTCTCACGATTGTTGCGCTTGACGTACTCGAACAACGTGATGTCGTCGTCGGGTCCGAGGACTTCGTTCAGGAATCCGCGCAACGCGCCGGGTTCCTGGGGGAAGTCGACGAGAAAATAGTGCTTCAGACCCCGGTGCACGAGTGAGCGCTCGATGATCTCGCCGTACCGGGACACGTCGTTGTTGCCTCCGGAGATCAGGCACACGACGGTCGCTCCGGGCTGCACCGTCAGCGTCTCGAGGGCGGCCACCGAGAGTGCTCCGGCCGGCTCGGCGATGATGCCCTCGTTCTGATACAGATCGAGCATCACGGTGCACAGTGCGCCCTCGTCGATCTGCGTCATCCCGAAGGGCGCCTTGCCCAATCCCTCCTGCCGGAGGGTGGATACCAGCGGCAGACTCGAGTGCGAGACGACCTCGGCCCCGAGCTGCGAGACCACCGCGTACGGAAGGTCTCCGATCCTCTTGACCGCCGCGCCGTCGACGAAGGGCTCGACCTCCGGCAGTGTCACGGGGCCACCGGCAACCAGCGCGGCGGTCATCGACGCCGCGCCCGCCGGTTCGACGCCGACGATCGAGGTGTGAGGCGACCGATCGCCGAGGTACGCGGCCAGGACGGCGATGAGACCGCCACCTCCGACCGGCACGACGAGCAGATCCAGGTCGCCGGGGAGTTCGGCAAGGATTTCCCGGGCGATGGTGCCCTGTCCGGCTGCGGTCCGGACATCGTCGAACGGGGGAATGATGGTTGCGCCGGTGCGGGCGACGTCCTCGGCGGCGGCTGCCGCCGCCGCGTCGAACGAGTCCCCCCCGGCGATCAACTCCACGTAGGCGCCGCCGTGCACGCGGATGCGATCCCGTTTCTGCTTCGGGGTGCGTGTCGGGACGTAGATCCGGCCGGAGATACCCATGGCCCGGCATGCGTACGCCACGCCCTGAGCATGGTTTCCCGCACTCGCGGTCACGACGCCCACCGCGCGCTCGCCGTCGTCGAGCTGGGCCATCGCGTTGTAGGCTCCGCGCAGCTTGAACGACCGGACGCGGGTGAGGTCTTCGCGCTTGAGGTACACATCGGCACCTGTCAGCGCCGAGAGGCGGGCGCTGTATTCGAGAGGTGTCGGCGAGACCGCGGGGGCAATTCGCTCGGCAGCTGCATCGATGTCGGCCGCAGTGGGTATGGCGGTTTCACGGATCGAGTCGGCTGCGTGCGAGGTGGAGGTCACCCGTCAATGCTGCCACTGCCTCGACCGCCGGACCAAGGCGGGCCCCGTCCGTCCAGGCCGGACGTGGGCAGCCGCGACAAACCCGGAAGTTCGGAGACCCGAACACTTCGATGCGCGTACCCTGAAGGTCGTTGCTGCACCCGAGGGGAGAGGAGAACGCGATGACCGCCCTCGATTCGCCGACGCGTCCGGGCCCACGGGTCCCCGGCGTCGATATCGCAGGCACGTCGTGGCCGCTGTACAAGCTCGAGGCAATGGTCCTCGGATTCGTTGTTCTCGCAGCCGTTTTCGTTGCCACCGGGGATACACAGAGCGCGGTTCTCGTCGCAGCAACCGTCACCACTGTCACATGGTGGATCCGCTTGCTGCACTATCGCCGATCGCTGCCGTAACCCCTGGCGCTCAGGTCGCGAGGCAACTCGGGCCGAGCAGCGCCTTGAGGTCGCCCATGAGCGCCGACGACGGTTCGACACGGAAGCTGTCGTCGAGTTTGAGGATCGTGACCTTGCTGCCCGTGATCAATCGCACATGAACATCTGCGGTCCCGGGGTGCCGCGTCAGGACGTTCTTGAGAGCGCCGATCTTGTCGGGAGTGCACAATCGGGTCGGCATGGCCACCGACACCGGCTTCGCCACCCCCACCTGCGATAGATCCGGCACCGCCAGGTCATTGGCGATCAGCGAGATCCGGTCGTCCCGGATCGACACGCGGGCCTTGACCAGCACGACGGAGTCCTCGACCACATCCATGCCGTACACCGCGTAGGACTGCGGGAAGAACAGCACCTCGATCCCGCCGGTGAGATCCTCGATCTGCGCGGACGCCCACGCCAGGCCGTTCTTGTTGATGCGGCGGTTCACCGAGGCCAGAATGCCGCCGACGGTGACCTGTGTGCCGTCCTTGATGTTGCCCTCGAGGATCGCCGGGATCGGCGTGTCGGCTTGGGCGGCGAGTACGTGCTCGACACCGTTGAGCGGGTGACCGGACACGTACAGGCCGAGCATCTCCCGTTCGAGCGCCAGCAGGTGTTTGCTGTCCCACTCCTCGTCGGGCACTTTGACATCGAACACCGACGAGATGGATTCGTCCGCGTCGGCGCCGCCGAACAGGTCGAACTGCCCGATCGCCTCTGCCTTCTTGGTGCTCATCACTGCGTCGATAGCGTCCGCGTGCACCAGCATCAGGCCCTTGCGGGGATGGCCCAGCGAATCGAAGGCGCCGGCCTTGACGAGCGACTCGGTGACCTTCTTCGTGCACGCAACCGTATCGATCTTGTTCAGATAGTCGGAGAAATCGGCGTATCGCCCCTTGTCCTCCCGGCCCTTGACGATCGACGTCACCACGTTGGCGCCCACGTTGCGGACCGCGCCGAGACCGAAGCGGATGTCCTCCCCGACCGAGGTGAAGTTGGTGTAGGACTCGTTGACGTCCGGCGGCAGGACGGTGATGCCCATCTTGCGGCAGTCGGACAGATATACCGCGGCCTTGTCCTTGTCGTCGCCGACGGACGTGAGCAGACCCGCCATGTACTCGCCCGGAAAGTTGGCCTTGAGGTACGCGGTCCAGAAGGAGACGAGACCATAGCCGGCGGCGTGCGATTTGTTGAACGCATAGCCGGCGAACGGGAGAATGGTGTCCCACAGCGCCTTGATCGCCGGCTCCGAGAACTCGTTCTTCAGCATGCCCTCACGGAACCCGGCGTAGGCCTCCTCCAGCACCGAGAGCTTCTTCTTACCCATCGCGCGACGCAGGATATCGGCCTGTCCGAGCGAGTAGCCCGCCACCTTCTGAGCGATCTGCATGATCTGCTCCTGATACACGATCAGGCCGTAGGTGTCGGCGAGGATCTCCTTGAGTGGCTCTTCGAGCTCGGGGTGGATCGGCTTGACTTCCTGACGGCCGTTCTTGCGATCGGCGTAGTCGTTGTGGGCGTTCATGCCCATCGGGCCCGGCCGGTACAACGCGAGAACGGCAACGATGTCTTCGAAACCGGTGGGCTGCATGCGTCGCAGCAGATCTCGCATCGCCCCGCCGTCGAGCTGGAAGACGCCGAGCGTGTCGCCCCGCGCCAGCAACTCGTACGTCGCCGGGTCGTCGAGCGGCAGCGAATCCAGATCCAGATCGATGCCGCGGTTGGTCTTGATGTTGTCGATCGCGTCGCCGATGACGGTGAGGTTGCGCAACCCCAGGAAGTCCATCTTCAGCAGTCCGATGGCCTCACACGACGGGTAGTCCCAGCCGGTGATGATGGCACCGTCCTGAGCCCGCTTCCACAGCGGAATGGCGTCCATCAGGGGCTCGGACGACATGATCACCGCGCACGCGTGCACGCCTGCGTTGCGGATCAGGCCCTCGAGACCGAGCGCGGTGTCGTAGATCTTCTTGACGTCCGGGTTCGACTCGATGAGGGCACGAACCTCGGTGGCTTCCTTGTACCGTTCGTGACCGGGATCGGTGATACCGGAAACCGAAATGTCCTTGGCCATGATCGGCGGCGGCAACGCCTTGGTGATCTGGTCGGCGATCGCGAAGCCGGGCTGACCGAACTGCACGCGCGCCGAGTCCTTGATCGCCGCCTTCGTCTTGATGGTGCCGAACGTGATGACCTGGGCGACCTTGTCGCTGCCCCACTTCTCGGTCGCGTAGCGCACCATCTCACCGCGACGGCGATCGTCGAAGTCGATATCGATATCGGGCATCGACACGCGTTCGGGATTGAGGAATCGCTCGAACAGCAGACCGTGCGGAATCGGATCGATGTTGGTGATGCCCATCGCGTAGGCGACCAGCGAACCGGCCGCCGAGCCACGTCCGGGACCCACCCGGATGCCGACGTCACGGGCGTGGTTGATCAGGTCGCCGACGACGAGGAAGTATGCGGGAAAACCCATCTCGCAGATGACGCCGATCTCGTACTCGGCACGCGCGAGGTACTCCTCCGGCGCACCGCCCGGGAATCGGCGATCGAGGCCGGTGAGCACTTCCCGGCGCAGCCAGCTCGCTTGCGTCTCCCCTTCGGGCACCGGGAAGATCGGCATCCGGTCGCGGTGCGTCCACACATCTTCGTAGGACTGCACGCGCTCCGCGATCAGCAACGTGTTGTCGCAGGCACCGGGCACCTCGTCGTCCCACAGCGCCCGCATCTCCTGCGCGGACTTGAGGTAGTAGCCGTCGCCGTCGAATTTGAAGCGTGTGGGATCGGACAGGGTCTTACCCGTCTGGATGCACAGCAGCGCTTCGTGGTTCTCCGCAGCGTCCTTGGTGACGTAGTGGCAGTCGTTGGTGGCCAGCGGCGGGATGCCGAGCCGGCGGCTGATGTCGAGCAGTCCCTCCCGCACCCGTCGTTCGATCGACAGGCCGTGGTCCATGAGCTCGAGGAAGAAGTTGTCCTTGCCCCAGATCTCCTGCCATTTCGCGGCAGCTTCGAGCGCTTCACGTTCGTGGCCGAGACGCAGCCTGGTCTGAATCTCCCCGGACGGGCAACCGGTGGTCGCGATGATGCCCTCGGCATGATGCGCGATGAGCTCTTCGTCCATCCGCGCCCACTTGCCGAGCTGACCCTCGATGGACGCGAGCGACGACAGCTTGAACAGGTTGCGCAGGCCGGTCGCATTCTCGGCGACCATCGTCATGTGCGTGTAGGCGCCGGAGCCGGACACGTCGTCGGACTTCTGACTCGGGTCGCCCCAGCGCACACGTTTGGTGCTGAACCGGGACTCGGGCGCGACGTACGCTTCGATGCCGATGATCGGCTTGATGCCGGCACTGGTGGCGGAGTTGTAGAACTCGCTGGCGCCGTACATGTTTCCGTGGTCGGTCATGCCGACCGCCGTCATCTCCAGCCGTTCGGCTTCCTTGAACAGCGGGCCGAGTTTGGCCGCACCGTCGAGCATCGAATACTCGGTGTGGTTGTGCAGATGAACGAACGAGTCAGCCACGCGTGCCTCTCCCGGAATGTCTGTGGGCACCGACGAGTCTAAGCCGACGGACCGACCGGAGTGACCACGGCGCGCCCGCGACGGGCCCGGATCAACGCGTCCGTGCTGTACACCACAAGAGCCACCCAGATCAGCGCGAATCCGATCCAGCGCGACGCCGGCATGTCCTCGTGCAGGATGAACACGCCCCAAGCCATCTGCAGGCTCGGGGTCAGGTACTGCAGCATGCCCAACGTTGCCAGCGGGACCCGTTGTGCGGCAGCTCCGAAGAGCAGCAGCGGTATCGCGGTCACCAGCCCGGCGGACACCAGCAGCAGCGCGTGCCCGGTCCCGTGACCGGTGAACGTCCCCGTGCCCGTAACCGCCAGGAAGATCAGATAGCCGGCGGCGAAGGGCACCGCCACGATGCCCTCCCCCGTCAACGAAGTGCGCGGATCGAGCGGCACGACCTTCTTGACCACCCCGTACAAGGCGAACGACAACGCGAGGGTCAGCGCGATCAGCGGTGGCCTGCCGTAGTCGACGGTGATGACCACCACCGCGAGCACGGCGATCACGAGCGCCACGACCTGGGCAACGCGGAGTCGCTCTCTGAAGAACAGCACACCGAACAACACGCTGACCAGGGGGTTGATGAAGTACCCCAGCGCGGTCTCGACGACTCGCCCGGACACCACGCCGTAGATGTAGACACCCCAGTTGACCGCGATCGCTGCGGACGCGCACGACACGAGCACCCACGTGCGCGGCCCCAGCCCCCGCAGCGCCCCGAGCCGGCCCGCCACCGCGAGCACCACGAGCATCAGTACCAGGGTCCACAGCACCCGGTGCGCCAGGATCTCCACGGCACCGGCCGGGGCCAGCAAACCGAAGAAGGCGGGGAACAGACCCCACGACGCGTACGCGCCGACACCGCACAGCACACCGGTTCTGATCAGTCCTGGGTTCACGTGAGGTGCGCTGCGGGTCACCGCTCAACGGTAGGCCGACGGGGCACCGGGTGCTCACGGGGGCCTACGGGGTCACGGCTCACCGTCGTCCGGTCCCGGGGCCACGGTCTCGACATGTTCCGGGAGCAGCGGGGTGACCGAGAACCGGCCCGCGACCGCGTCCGCCGGCAGCGCTTCCACCGCCCGGAGGCGAGGGTCGGCCGCTGTCTTCCGCAGCTCCGTCGGGGTACCGCGGATCACCGCGCCGACGACACAGGCACATTCGGTCGTGATTCGATCCGCCGACGCCGCCGCGATCCGGGCCGAACGGTCGGTGCCCGACGCCCGGGTGTACAACCGGGCGGCTGCGACGGCCGGCGCGCGGTGCAGCGCCTCGGGATGCGCGGACACCGCGACCGGCACCAGTGGGGTCTGCACCCTGTCGATCGGAGCGCGGAACAGCACCTGCGCGACCCGGAGATCACCGGTGGACTCCGCCACCGCATCGACATCGACGGGTTCGCCGAACGACACCAGCGCCCACCGCGGCGCCCCGGTCTCGTCCTCGGCGTCGTCGATGCTCGCCCGGGCACGCCCGAGATAGTCCACGACGGCCTCGCCGTTGTCGGGGCCGAGAGCATCGGTCCGCACCGACGCGGTCCGCACCGGATTGAGCACACCGGCCACGACCACGGCGAGCATCAGCACCGCGACCGCCGCCCACGGAAGGATCCGCCTCATGGTCGGCCTCGCTCAAGCGTTGCGCAGCACGTCGAGGGCATGCTCGAGATCGGCGGGGTACTTGCTGGTGATCTCGACCCAGTTGCCCCGAGTGGGGTGGGAAAAGCCGAGTGAGCGGGCATGCAGCCACTGCCGCTCCAGGCCGAGCCGGGCCGCGAGCCGGGGATCGGCGCCGTACGTCAGGTCACCGCAGCACGGATGCCGCAGTGCCGAGAAATGCACCCGGATCTGGTGGGTACGACCCGTCTCGAGGTGGATGTCGAGAAGACTTGCAGCCTGGAACGCTTCGACCGTGTCGTAGTGGGTGACGCTCGGCTTGCCGTCCGCGGTCACCGTGAACTTCCAGTCGCTGCTGCGATGCCGCCCGATGGGAGCGTCGATGGTGCCGCTGCTCGGGTCCGGATGCCCCTGCACGAGAGCGTGGTAGCGCTTGTCGACGGTGCGCTGCTTGAACGCCCGCTTGAGCATGGTGTAGGCCCGCTCGGAGGTGGCCACCACCATGACACCCGAGGTGCCGACGTCGAGCCGGTGCACGATGCCCTGCCGCTCGTGAGCTCCCGAGGTCGAGATGCGGAAGCCTGCGGCGGCCAGTCCCCCGATCACCGTCGGTCCGGTCCAGCCGACGCTGGCGTGCGCCGCGACACCGACCGGCTTGTCGACCGCCACGATGTCGTCGTCGGCGTACAGGATCTCCATGCCCTCCACGGGCTGAGCTTCGATCGTGAGCGGCCGGGGTGGCTCCGGTATCTCGACTTCGAGCCACGACCCGGCGGAGAGCCGGTCCGATTTACCGACGGGTGTGCCGTCCACAACCACCCCGCCCTCCTCGGTGAGCGTGGCGACGACGGTCCGGGACAGACCGAGCAGGCGGGCGAGACCCGCGTCGACACGCATCCCGTCGAGCCCGTCGGGTACGGGCATCGCCCGGGTTTCCCTCACTGGCGTGATTCCTTTCCGGTGTTCTCCGCGGTGGTGGTCTTCGCTGTGGTGCTCTTCGCTGTGGTGTCCATTCCGGCGCCGTTCTTCCCAGCGCGGTGGACGGTTCCGTCCGGCTCGATCCCGAATACGGTCAGCGCGACCAGCAGGATCGCGCCACACACGATCGCCGAGTCCGCGACGTTGAACACCGGCCACCATCCGACCGAGACGAAGTCCACGACGTGGCCCTGCAGGGGGCCCGGAGAACGGAACAGGCGGTCGGTGAGGTTGCCGAGCGCGCCGCCGAGCACGAGGCCCAGCCCGAGCGCCCACCACTTCGACCGCAGCGTCCGGCCGATCTTGATCACCCCGATGACCACACCGATCGCCACCAGCGTCAGCAGCCAGGTCATACCGGTGGCCATGGAGAACGCGGCACCCGGGTTCCTGACCAGCGTCAGCGTCACGGTGTCGCCGATCAGGGAGATCGGATCGGCGGGGTCGATGAAATGAACCGCGACGATCTTCGTCGCGAGATCGAACACGTAGATCAGAAAGGCGACGGCAAGCAGGGACCGCAACCGTCGGCCGGCCGGCGAGTTCACTGCCGTCGCGACCGGGACCTGGGCCGCCGGATCAGGGGCGCGGTCGGATTGGGAAGCATCATCGGTCACCTCGCCATCATCCCCTACGCGGCCGACTCGACGGCCACCCCTCCCGTCGTGGCTACCCTGGTGAGGTGCCTGTGCTGTCCAGATTCACCCGCCCGAGGCCGTGTGCCCTCGTCGCCGTCCTGTCCCTGACTGCCTTCGTCGCCGGGTGCGGTCAGTCGCCCGACGGGTCGGATGCCGTCACCGCCGCCACGTCGACCGAGGTGACGGTGCCGGTATCGGCGGTGACCGCGACGGTCCTGGACCCCGGAACCGAACCCCGTGCCGTGAGGCGGCTTACGCCCGAGGCGGGGGTCGAGCAGAGCGTGATCCTCACCACCCGTTCCGAGGTGTTCCAGCAGATCGGAGATCAGCCGCGCCAGGATTTCTCCACACCCGAGCTGACGCTGCCGCTGACCGCGACCGTCACTCAGGCCGTGTCCCCCGCCACGCCCAGTACCCTCGTCGACCTCGTGCTGGGGGACGTGTCCTCGTCGGATCCGACTCTCGAGGAGTCGTTCGCAGCCGCCGAAGGGTCGGGTGCGGGGCTGACCATCGGTCCGAACGGTGCGGTCAGTGCGTTGCGTCTCGAGCCGGCGGACGACGCCGCGAATGTGACCCGATCGGCGATCGAGCAGTCGTTCTACCAGGCCGTGTACCGAATGGTGGCCTTCCCCGACAGCGAGATCGGGGTCGGGGCCGTGTGGCAGCTCCATCAGCAGGTCATGAGCGCGGGTATCACGATCGACCAGGTCGGCACCACGACGCTGGTCTCGAACGAAGACGATCGGCTGACGGTGCAGGTGAAGCTCGAGCAGACTCCGCGGGAACCGACGTGGGTGCTCCCCAACGGGCAGGGTCATCTCGATATCGAGCACTACACCATGGCGGGTGAGGGCACGATGATCGTCGACCCGGCCATGCCGCTGCCGATCGAGGGCGAGTTCACAGTGAGCGGTGACCAGACCTACGTCGATCCGGACGGCTCGACCCGGCTCGCACAGTCACAGGTCGATCGGGTGGCCTGGAGTACACCCGACGCGTAGACCTCGTCTGTCGCTGCGCGGTGGCCGAGGAAGCTGTGGGAACAAGCGGTGGCCGGTGCGATTATCTCGCACCGGCCACCGTTTCGGTCGAACGAATGAATCAGGCGCAGGCGGGCGACTGCAGCTGAGCCAAGTTGACGATGTTGCACGCATCGTTCTTCGACAGCTTCCACACGCCGTCCTCGGCGACGAAGTTCACGATTCCGGAGGCGACCTGGTCCCCGATCGTGTTCTCGATACCCGCTGTGGCGGTGCCGTCTTCGTTGTCGTTGATGTCGATGATGGTGACCTGCGCACCGGCCTGCTTCGCAGCTGCGGCGACCTGGGGAATCAGGGTCGGATCGGCTTCGGCGCCCTGCACGAGGTTCGTCTTCTCTTCCGCGGGGATGGTCTCGTCGAAAGCCCGGTCCAGCATGCCCTGCAGTTCCTCGACGGTCGGCACCGGCGGGTAGTTCGCGGCGACCTCGGTCGTGGTGGTCGCGGTGGTGGTTTTCGCGGTGGTCTCGGTCGAGCTACCTCCGTCGTCCGAGCTGCAGGCGGACATCGTGAGGGCGGTGGCGAGTGCCACCGTGGCGACGGTGATCTTGCGAAGCTTCAACTTCTCGTCCTTCTTGTTCTCGATCGTGCACGACGTGCGTGCTTCGGGTTCATCCAGCAGCGGATGGTCCACCGCGGCAGCGGATCGTCCGCAAGAGTACCCGGCGGTAGTAAGAACACGATGAGCGCTTCGAGAACGCGTGTCAGTTCAAGCTCGCGAGCGGATCGGCGGCGACGAGGCCCGGATCTGCTTCGTCGAGTGTGCGCGCCGGCCCGGGACCTGTCGAGCGGGTCTCGAAGCGGATGGTGACCACTCGGTGACCCGCACCCTGCACCCACCCGTGTCCGTACTCGGGGTGGAAAACATCCATCCCCGGATGCCACCGCTCGGATTCGGGCCGCCCCGACACCGCGCCGGCGTCGTCGGACTCCTCGTCCTCCGGCGAATCGCCGGGGGCACACTCCAATTCGGGAAACAAGGTGTCCTGTGCAATGGCGGACAGTCCCGCCAGACCGACCCCGACCAGGCGGATCGGTCCGACCTCCATCGGATCGAGGGCAAGTCGCTGCGCGGCGGAAGTGAGCACCTGCAGATCCTCGGTGGCGTACGGCAAGGTCGACGAGCGCGTGAGCACACTCATGTCGGCCCTGCGCAATTTCAGCACCACGGTGCGTGCGGCACGGCCGTCCTTGCGCAACCGGGTATGCGCGGCCAGCGCGCTCGCGGCGACCGCGCGACGAAGCCCGGGCATGGTCACGATATCGGTGGCATAGGTGGTTTCGGCACTCACCTGCTTGGCCTCGGCGCGTTCCGCCACGGGCCGGTCGTCGACCCCGTTCGCGAGCCGGTGCAGGCCCGGGCCGACGGTCGCGCCCAGGATGGACGCCGCCTCCCCTACCTGCAGTGCAGCGAAGTCACCGATCGTCTCGATCCCGAGACGCCGGAGACGGTCTTCCGCGACGGGGCCGATACCCCACAATTTCCGGACGGGAAGGCCCTGGAGCAGCGCGCGTTCCTCGTCGGGACGCACGACCAGCAGACCGTCCGGCTTCGCCAGGCCCGAGCCGATCTTGGCGATCTGCTTGCCCGATCCCGCCCCGATCGACGCGACGAGCCCGGTCATGGCCCGCACGTGTCCGCGCAACTCCACGCAGTACAGCTCGACCTCGTCGGCCGTGGCGCCCACAAGATCGACGGGCTCGGCGAATGCCTCGTCGAGCGACAGGGTTTCGAGTATCGGAATCCGGGACCGCAGGGTGTCGAAGACCGCCGTGCTCAACTCGCGGTAGAGGACACCACGCGGCGGCAACACGACCGCACCCGCGCCGACGAGACGCCGTGCCCGGCTCATCGGCATCGCCGACCGTGCCCCGTACACGCGGGCCTCGTAGCTCGCCCCCGCCACCACACCGCGAGCGCCCAGACCGCCCACGAGCACCGGCCGACCCCGCAGGGTCGGCCGGGTCAGCTGCTCGGCGGAAGCGAAGAACGCATCGAGGTCCAGGTGCAGAACCCATCGCCGGCTCACGGTGGTGGGCATCCCACCACCCGGGGACCACACACCGACGCACTCACACCCTGGCGATCGAAGCCCGAGTCCCCTCACCGAGCTCGACGGCGTCGGCCCCTGCCGGGGCCAGCTCGAACGTCGTCGCCAGGATCTCCCCGGCGATCAACTCGCGGTGCCGAGCCGCCCACTCCGCCCGCTCGGACGGCACCTCGAAGCGCACCGTGATGCGGTCCGAGACGTCCAGCCCCAGCGTGCGGCGCGCATCCTGCAGTTCCCGGACGCGGTCCTTCGCCCAGCCCTCGGACTCGAGTTCCTCGGTGAGGGTCGTGTCGAGGACCACCAACCCGGCGCCGCCGGGCAGAGCCGCCGTCGACTCGGGTTCGGCCGCAACGAGTCGGCTGGCGTATTCCTCGGGCAGCAGCGCGATTCCGGCTGCCACCACCGTGCCGTCCGCGTTCTCGGTCCAATCACCGGACTTGACGGCCTTGATGACCTTCTGCACGTCCTTGCCGAGGCGCGGGCCGGCGGCGCGTGCGTTGACGACGACCTCGAACCGCCCGTGCGATTCCACATCGTCGGTGGTCACCACCTTCTTGACATTGACTTCGTCCTTGATCAAATCGACGAACGGGTCGAGGTGTGCCGATCCCGGTGTGGCGACGGTGACCTGAGGCAGCGGCAAGCGCACCCGGAGATGCTGGGCCTTACGCAGCGACAAGGCCGTCGAGCACACCCCGCGCACCTCGTCCATCGCCGCCACCAGCGCCGGGTCTGCAGGCAACTCCGACGCGGCCGGCCAGTCGGCCAGATGCACGGACCGGCCCCCGGTCAAACCGCGCCAGATCACTTCCGATGTCAGCGGCAGCAGCGGCGCAGCCAGCCGCGTGACGACCTCGAGCACCGTGTGCAAGGTGTCGATCGCATCGGAGTCCTCGTCCCAGAACCGGTTGCGGGACCGGCGCACGTACCAGTTGGTCAGCGCGTCGCAGAACGTGCGGACCTCGTCGCACGCGCCGGCGATGTCGACGATCTCGAGCGACTCGGTGATCGAGTCCCGCGTCGCGGCGAGCTTCGCGAGGATGTATCGGTCCAGCACATGCGTCGAGTCGGTACGCCACGAGCCCGGCTTCGAGGCGTACAGCTGCAGGAAGCTCCACGCGTTCCACAGCGGCAGCAACGCCTGGCGCACACCTTCACGGATGCCCTGTTCGGTGACGACGAGGTTTCCGCCCCGCAGGATCGGCGACGACATGAGGAACCACCGCATCGCGTCGGAACCGTCGCGGGAGAACACCTCGTTGACGTCTGGGTAGTTCCCCTTGGACTTGCTCATCTTCAGCCCGTCCTCGCCGAGGACGATGCCGTGGGCAGCGACGGTCTTGAACGCCGGTCGATCGAACAGCGCGGTCGCGAGCACGTGCAGGGTGTAGAACCAGCCGCGGGTCTGCCCGTTGTACTCCACAATGAAGTCACCCGGGTAGTGGGTATCGAACCATTCCCGGTTTTCGAACGGGTAGTGCACCTGCGCGAACGGCATCGAACCCGATTCGAACCAGCAGTCGAGCACTTCGGGTACTCGGCGCATCGTCGATTTGCCCGTGGGATCGTCCGGGTTCGGCCGGGTGAGCTCGTCGATCATCGGCCGGTGCAGATCGTCCGGACGCACCCCGAAATCGCGTTCGAGATCGTCGAGGCCGCCGTACACGTCGATCCGCGGATATTCGGGGTCGTCGGAGATCCACACCGGGATCGGGCTGCCCCAGTAACGATTACGGCTGATGTTCCAGTCGCGTGCGCCCTCGAGCCACTTGCCGAACTGCCCGTCGCGGATGTGCTCGGGCACCCACGTGATGTCCTGGTTCAGTTCGACCATGCGGTCGCGGAACCGGGTGACCGCCACGAACCACGAGGGCACCGCCATGTAGATCAGGGGCCGGCCGGAACGCCACGAGTGCGGGTAGGAGTGCTCGATCGTCTCGTGGCGCAACAGCTTCCCGCCGGCCTTGAGATCCTTGATGATGACGGGGTTCGCATCGAAGACCTGCAGACCCTCGTACGGCGGCACCAGAGAGGTGAACTTGCCGCCCGGATCGAGCGGCTGCACGAGTTCGATTCCGTTGCGCTGGCAGTACTCCATGTCCTCTTCACCGAAAGCCGGTGCAAGGTGGACGATTCCGGTGCCGGACTCGGTGGTGACGTAGTCGGCTGCGATGACCTGATGAGCATTGTCGCGCCCGACGAAGAAGTCGAACGGGGGCTCGTAGGCGAGGCCGACGAGGTCGGCGCCGGAATACTCACCGAGAATCCGCGGCTCGTCGCCGAATTCGCGGGCGTAGTGGCCGAGTCGATCCTTCGCGAGCACGTACGTCTTCGCCTCGCCTGTGTCCACACCACCGTCCTCCCCCACCCGGACGGCGACATAGGTGATATCGGGGTGCACCGCGATCGCCAGGTTGGACGGCAACGTCCACGGCGTGGTGGTCCAGATCAGGGCATTGGCACCGTCGAGTTCGCTGCCGGGCGCCCGCAGCACCATGTCGACGGTGACGGCCGGGTCCTGCCGCATCTTGTACGCGTCGTCCAGTCGGGTCTCCTGGTTCGACAGCGGCGTCTGCTCGTACCAGCTGTAGGGCAGCACCCGGAAGCCCTGGTAGATCAGTCCCTTGTCGTAGAGAGACTTGAACGCCCACATGACCGACTCCATGAAGTCCAGGTCCAGGGTCTTGTAGTCGTTGTCGAAGTCCACCCAACGAGCCTGGCGGGTGACGTAGTCGCGCCACTCTCCCGTGTATCGCAGCACCGACTGCTTGCAGTAGGCGTTGAACTCGGCCAGTCCCATCGTGTCGATCTCGGACTTGTCCTTGATGCCGAGTTGCTTCTCGGCTTCCAGTTCGGCAGGGAGCCCGTGGCAGTCCCAGCCGAAGCGCCGATCGACCTTCTTGCCCAGCATGGTCTGGAAACGTGGGATGACGTCCTTGACGTACCCGGTCAGCAGGTGCCCGTAGTGCGGTAGGCCGTTCGCGAACGGCGGGCCGTCGTAGAACACGAATTCTTCAGCGCCCTCGCGATTCGAGATCGACGCGCGGAAAGTGTCGTCCTCGGCCCAGCGGGCCAGCACCCGGTTTTCCATCTCCGGAAAGTCGACACTCGAATCGCGCGCGATGCCGTAATCGACGAGCGGATACCCTCCGGCCGCCGGTTCGTCCGTGAATGCCGCGGTGCGGTCTGCTGCAGCGTGATTGTCGGTCACAGCGTGGCTCCTCGTGCCTGTCGTGCTCGGCACGGGGACGATCACCACGCCTGCTGCGCGGTCACCGCGGTACCACCCCGCTTGCACCGCCCCGGAACACCGGGACGGGCCTCTCGTTCGGGCTGTGACGGGCCCACCCGTTCGGTTCTACTGAGCCGCTCACCCCGGAGGTGTGGAGCAACCGTTCTTCCGAAGGCTCCCCGGTGATGGCCGGATCAGCGCCGCCCCGCGATGCGGGGTGAAGGTTTCTGACTTGCACTGCCCATTGTAGGCAGCGATGTTCAGTCGCGTGAATCGTGCTCGTCGCGGGCGGGCCGAGACGAGCGTTCCCGGCGCCGGTCAGCGGCCGTGTTCCTGTCCGCAGGGACGGTGCGTCCTCCCAGAGCGCTGGTGAGCAGCAGAACCGCTCCCACTACACACACCGCGATGCAACCCCACGCCCAGATCACGGATCCGGTCATCAGCGCGATGACGAGAAGACCGAATCCGATCGCTGCGAGTACCAGAGTGGCGACGAGCATGACGTCCCCTCAACTGCGGTGCGGAACCAGGCCGGACCTCGTTCAGCTATTGCCCTTGGCGAAGGACGACGAGCCGAACGACGTGGAATTCGACTGGTTGAAGGCATCCTGACCGCTGTCGACGGGCACAGCCGAGCCGCGCTGCTCGAGTTCCTCGAGCTGCGATTCCAGGTAGGACTTGAGGCGAACCCGGTACTCACGCTCGAAGGTCTTCAGTCGCTCGATCCGCTCCTCGAGCACCGAACGCTGCTGGTTGATGGTCGCCATGATTTCGGTGTGCTTCTTCTCGGCGTCGGCCTGCAGCGCGTCGGCCTTCTCCTTGGCCTGGCGAAGCTGCGTCTCGGAGCGGGTCCGGGCGTCGGCGAGCATCGCGTCGGACTTCTGGCGGGCGTCGGCGATCATGGCCTCGCTGCGCGTACGCGCGTCGGAGACCAACTGCTCGGAATTCGTGCGGGCGTTGCGCACGAGCTCCTCCGCTT
>NZ_JAUZMZ010000086.1:0-21743 GCF_036327435.1 Rhodococcus chondri
GCCCCCACCGCCGCCACCGCCACCGCCGCCACCGCCACCGCCGCCGCCACCGCCGCCGCCACCCCCGCCGCCTCCCCCGCCTCCGGCCCCGGCTCCCGCGCCGCCGCCTCCCCCGCAGCCGCAGAGCCAGATCCAGAACCCGGGCGGTCCGCCGGTGGTGATCCCCCTACCGTTCTGAGTTGCCGCCGGGCGGCGACCACGGCCTCAGAACGATTTCGGTGGGGTGCGCGTCGGCCGGGGTCAGGATCGTCTGCTGCACAGCGCGCGCCACGGTTTCCGGCTTCAGAAATCGGGTCGGGTCGTACTCGCGGCCTTCGGTCGCGACGATTGCGCGCTGCATGTCGGTATCGATGCGGCCCGGATGCACGGACGTCACGCGTAACGACGGCTCTTCGAGGCGAAGTGCGTCACCGAATGCGCGGAGCGCGAACTTGCTTGCCGCGTACGCGCCCCATCCGGGATTGGCACGGATACCTGCACCCGAATTGATGAGTACCACATGACCGTTCGAGGCGCGCAGCACCGGGAGCAGCAGACGTGTCAGCTCGGCAACTGCAACGACATTGGCTTCCATCATCAGTCGCCACCGGCCGGCAGGACTCTCGGCGACGGTGCCGAGTTCTGCGAGACCTGCGTTGTGGACGAGCACGTCGAGACGTTCGATCCCCTCGGCAGCCACCGCGACGGCGTCATGGTCGAGCAGATCGACGGGCCACGGTGTGGCCTCCGGAATTTCCTCGACGATCGCGTCGAGAGATTCCGGGCGCCGCCCACCCACCAGCAGGTCATGGGTGGGAGCGAGTGCGCGGGCGATCGCGGCGCCGAGGCCGCGGCCGGCGCCGGTGATGAGGGCAGTGGGTCGCATAGTCCGACCCTAGAGCGTCGCAATCGCGACGATCAGGAGACGGTCAATACCTTCGCGAGTGTGTCGTCGGGCGGCGTGATGACCGCTGGATCCCGGGGAAAGCGAAGCTCCAGAAACGCTTTGGGGCGCGACAGGAACCATTCCCGGCCCAGGTTGCGGATCCGCGTGGCGGTACGGACATCACCGTCGGCATACACACCCGAGATTTCGATGCCCGCGCGGCGGCACAATGCGACCGCCCGCGGAAGGTGGAAGGCCTGGGTGGCAATCAGCGCGTGACGGACACCGAACGTGTCCACCGCACGCCGCGCGGTGTCGTAGGTGTCGAGTCCGTACGGGTCTGCCACGATGCTGTCGCGGTCGACACCGTGTTCGACGAGGTAGTCGATCATGGCGGCGATCTCGTCCCCCGACCGGCCCGCGCCGTCCCCGGAGACGAGCACTGCACGAACCCGCCCTGTCCTCACGAGCTCGATGGCAGCGTCCAGCCGGCCTCGCAGATAACCCATCGGCTTCCCGTGGCGTACCCGCGCGCCCGGCACGATCACCACCGGTGCGTCCGGGGCCTCCGAAACACCGAACATCCGGCCACGTGCCCGGGAGGTGACCTGCGACGACACCCATGCGAAGGCGCCGGCAGCCGCCACGGTGGAGGCGATCAGCGAGATCGCGTATTTCGACATGAGCTCCACGTTACGGAGCCGTCCCGCCACAATGGAGTCATGGACCCGGTCGCAGCGCTCCGCGAGGTCGCGTTCTGGCTCGAGCGCGAACACGCCAAGACGTACCGTGTGCAGGCGTACCGGCACGCGGCGGACATCGTCGCGACGTTGTCCGAGCCGGGATTCGAAGAACACCGTCGCGCCGACAGCTGGACCGCCATTTCCGGTATCGGTCCGAAGACCGCGGCGGTGATCCGGGAATCGTTCGAGGACGTGCCCACCTATCTGCAGACCCTCCGTGATGCGGCCGAGCCCATCGGCCGGGGCGGCCAGGATTTGCTCGGTGCGCTCAGAGGCGACCTGCACGTTCACTCCGACTGGTCGGACGGCGGCAGTCCGGTCGACGAAATGCTGCGCACCGCGTCGACGATGCTCGGGCACGAGTACATCGCCATGACCGACCACTCCCCTCGCTTGACCGTGGCGAACGGGCTCAGTGCCGAGCGGCTGCGCACACAACTGTCCGTGGTGGCCGAACTCAACGAAAAGAGCTATAGCACAAGGATGCTCACCGGAATCGAGGTGGACATTCTCGACGACGGGTCACTCGATCAGGACGAGGGTCTCCTCGCCGAGCTCGACATCGTCGTGGCGAGTGTGCATTCGAATCTGCGCGCCGACCGCTCCCTGATGACCAAACGGATGCTGCGAGCAGTCGAGAATCCGAACGTCGACGTGCTGGGGCACTGCACGGGGCGACTCGTGACCGGAGGCCGCGGCACCCGGCCGGAGTCGAAGTTCGACGCCGAGAAAGTGTTCGCCGCGTGCCGCGATTACGAGACCGCGGTGGAGATCAACTGCCGCCCGGAGCGGCGCGATCCACCGTCCAGGCTGATCGACCTCGCACTGGACATCGGCTGCGTTTTCTCGATCGACACCGACGCCCACGCGCCCGGCCAGCTGGACTGGCTGGGCTACGGTTGCGAACGCGCAGCCGAACGCGGCATCGAACCCGAGGAAGTGATCAACGCGTGGCCGGTCGACGAACTGCTGGCCTGGACCGATCGATAGGAGTAGGCGTGGACCATGTCGACGTGCTGATCGTGGGAGCAGGCCTGTCCGGAATCGGAGCCGGGTACCGACTGCAGACACAGTGCCCGGACCGAACGTATGCCATTCTCGAGAGTCGAGACGCCATCGGCGGAACATGGGATCTGTTCCGGTATCCGGGTATCCGCTCCGACAGCGACATGTACACGCTCGGATACCCGTTCCGGCCCTGGCGTGGAGAGAAATCGATCGCCGACGGTGAGGACATCCTCCGGTACGTGCGCGACACGGCTGCGGAATTCGGTATCGACAAGCAGATCCGATTCGGGCACAAGGTAACCGAGGCATCCTGGTCGACGCAGAGCGCCCGGTGGACGGTCCGGGTGGTCAATGGCGACGACACGACCGAGATGACGTGTTCGTTCCTGTACCTGTGCAGCGGCTACTACAGTTACGAATCACCTTATACACCGGACATTCCGGGTCTCGAAGACTTCGCCGGCACCGTCGTGCATCCGCAGTTCTGGCCGGAGGAGCTCGACTACGACCGCAAGAAAATTGTGGTGATCGGTAGCGGCGCCACCGCCGTGACGCTGGTGCCTTCCCTCGCCGAACGGGCAGAACGCGTGACGCTGCTTCAGCGCTCACCGTCGTACATCATGTCGTTGCCGGCGCGGGATCTCATCGCGCAGCAGCTCCGCAAGCGCCTCCCCGACAGGTTTGCGCATCGCGTCGTGCGTACGAAGAACGTCGTCACCAACCTCGGCTTCTACCAGTTCTGTCAGCGACTCCCTGCGCTCGCCAAACCCCTTCTGCGGAAAGTGGCTACTCGAAACCTTCGCGACGAGAGCCTCGTCGACCCCCACTTTTCTCCGTCCTACCGGCCGTGGGACCAGCGCCTGTGCCTGGTTCCGGACGCCGATCTGTTCAAGGCTCTCAACCGCGGCTCGGCCGAGATCGTCACCGACCGCATCGAAGCCGTCACCGAGAAGAGCATCCGCCTCGAGTCGGGTGCCGAACTCGAGGCGGACATCATCGTCACCGCAACCGGATTGGCTCTCCTTCCGGCCGGCGGAATCGCGTTCACGGTGGACGGCACGCCGCTGGAACTGACCGGCACGTTCACCTATCGCGGAACGATGCTCAGCGGTGTCCCGAATCTTGCGCTGTGCCTGGGCTACACCAATGCGTCATGGACGCTACGCGCGGATCTGGCGTCGCTGTACCTGTGCCGCCTGCTCAATCACATGCGCCGGGGCGGCTACCGTGTCGCGACACCGGAACGGCACCACGATCCGCATCCGCGACCGCTGCTCGGTCTGCGGTCGGGATACATCAAGCGGGCGGAAGGTATTCTGCCGAAGCAGGGTTCGGCAAGCCCGTGGCTCATGCGCCAGAACTATCTGCTGGACCTTCCCACCATGCGCTTCGGCCGGCTGGACGAGGCGATGCAATTCTCCTGACGTGGACGCTCAACGCTGTTCGACGCGGCCGTCGGGGTACCGCGCGAAGCGTCCGGCGTCTGCGGGATGCACGGGATCGTTCCGATCCCACGGCCATCCGCCGAAACCGGTGCGCCGGTAGTCCTCGAAGGCCTGCTGCACACCGGCCTCGTCGTTGAGGACGAACGGGCCGTAGGACACGACAGGTTCGCCGATCGGGCGACCCTGCAGCAGCAGGATCCGGGTGCCGTCGTCGCCCGCCGCGAGAAGTGCCGGCACCGACGCGTCCACGACCACACCGTGACCGGGGTCGATACGCCGCTCACCGATCTCGACCGGCGAACCGTCGTAGACGTACAGCACCCGCTGCGTGTCCGGTCCCGCGGCCGGCGGCAGCGTCCATGTGGCCCCGCCCGACAGGTCGATATTCCAGATCGCGACATCGTTCTCGGCGCGCGCTGCCCAGGATTCCGGCGGAGGCGGTGGTGCGGCCACGTCACCCGCGGTGCCTGCGATAACGCGGACCTCGACGGTGCGACCGCCGGCATCGGTAGCGGTGACGGTGGGTGTCTCCTCGTTCCACAACATCGCGAAATGCGGATCCGCCGTCTTCGAGGCGGCCGGGAGATTCAGCCAGATCTGGAAGAGCTCGAGCGGATTCGGGCGGTCGCGATGCAACAGCGGAAACATTTCGCTGTGGACGACGCCGTTGCCGGCGGTGAGCCACTGGGTGTCGCCCTCGCCGAAGCGGGCGGCCGCGCCCACCGAGTCGGAATGGTCGATGACACCTGTGCGCACGAACGTGACGGTTTCGAACCCTCGGTGCGGATGTCCGGGAAAGCCGGGGACCGTGGTGCCGTGGTACATGTTCCATCCGGCGGGGTTGCCGAAATCCTGGCCCAGAGGACGACCGGTCAGTGGCGCGTCGGGACCGAGGTCGGCGTTGCCGGCAGGGTAGGCATCGACGTGATGCGCGACGAACAAGAACGGATCGATCGTCTGCCACGGTGAACCGAGACGGAAAACCTGCAGCACGGGAGGCGCCATGGAAGTCATGGTCCCATCAACCCCTAGGACGTGCCGGATGTTCCTGATTCGTGTGCGCCGGGTTCGGGGGTTCGTCGCTCGACGGGTGCTTCGCTGTCGTCGAGGACCCGGGCGTCGCCGGCGAACTTGCGGACCTGCCCATCCGTCCAGACCTGAGCGGGGACGGCTCCGCCGAGCAGGTGACGCGCGAGCGTCGGCGAGTCCCCGAGCGGGAGGTCGCTGCCGGCGATGATGACGTTGCCGTAGCGGCGGCCCTTGAGCATGGCGGGATCGGCGATCATCACGGTGTGCTCGAACACCGAGCCGATGGTCGCCGCTTCACGTCGCGCGTTGGTCAGGTCGCGAGTGTCGCCGCAATTGACCACATAGATCCCGCCGGGGGCCAGCACCCTCCGCGCATGGCGCGTGAACTGGACCGTTGTCAACGCGACCGGGGTGCGGTTGATCGCGAACACGTCCCGCACGATCACGTCGCGGGTCGCGTCGGTCAGGGAGGTGAGCACGTTGCGGGCCTCGCCTACCCGGATCCGCAGCAGAGGTGCGCGCGGGAGATCGAACCAGTCGCGGACGAGTTCCGCGAGCCGGCCGTCGATCTCCACGACGACCTGCCGCGCGTTCGGGTACGTCGCCGCGAGGTAGCGAGCCATCGTGCAGGCTCCGCCACCGAGGTGCAGCGCCCGCAGCCGTGCATCGCGGGCGAAGTGACCGGCCAGAAGTTGGGTGATCCAGCGCATGTACTCGAACTCGAGGATGGTGGGGTCGGACACGTCGATGTGGGAGCTCGGCACCCCGTTGACCTCGAGGATCCAGCCGTTGGCGAGGTACCGGTCCTTGACCAGCTCACACGTACCGGTGTCGATCTCGTACAAACCTTCGACGGGCCCGCCGTCCGGCACCGACGCAGCCCGGCTACCTCGATGCCTGCTCATGGACGACAAGCCTAGTCGGCGCGTCCGCGAGCCCCTATGTGTCGTCGTCGTTACAGGGCGGGGCATCGGGATGCGAATTTTCCCGGAGGTCGCAGAATGGGACGATGCCGGACCGAGGATTCACGTCGACCCAGCTCGCCGCGCGTGCCGCATACCTGCTGCGCGGAAACGATCTGGGCACGATGACCAGCGCCGCACCCAAGCTGTATCCGCACATGTGGAGTTGGGACGCCGCGTTCGTGGCCGTGGGCTTGGCGCCGCTGAGCGTGGAACGGGCCGTGGTCGAACTCGACACGTTGCTGTCCGCGCAGTGGAAGAACGGCATGATCCCCCACATCGTCTTCGCGAACGGCGTCGACGGGTATTTTCCGGGGCCGGCCCGCTGGGCGGTGGACGAACTCGCGGCACACGCCCCGCACGGCGTGCAGACCTCCGGGATCACCCAACCGCCGGTGCACGCGATCGCGGTACAGCGGATCCTGGACCACTCGCGCCGGCACGGGCGCAGCACCCGCGCGGTGGCCGACGAGTTCCTCGACCGCCGCTGGTCCGACCTGGTGCGGTGGCACCGGTGGCTCGCTCACGCCCGCGACCTGGACGGGAACGGACGGATCGCGCTGTATCACGGTTGGGAATCCGGGATGGACAACTCGCCGCGGTGGGATCTGGCGTACGCGAACGTGCTCGCGGGTGCGGTGCCGTCCTACCGCCGGGAGGATCTCGAACACGTCGCCGATCCGGGGCAGCGCCCCACCGATTCCGAGTATGCGCGATACTTGTGGCTGCTCGAGGAGATGAAAAGCGCTCGGTACGAAGACGATGCGTTGGCGGAGGCGATGAGCTTCGCGGTGGAGGACGTCTTCGTCAGTGCGGTGTTCTCGATGTCGTGCGAAGTGCTCGCGGGCATCGGAGAGGAACATTCGCGTCCACTCGCCGACGTACGCGAGCTCTACGGCTGGGCGGACCGGTTCCGCCGCGGAGTGATCGACACGACCGATCCGCGGACGGGCAGCGCGAAGGATTTCGATCTCCGCAGCGGAAAATGGGTCGCCACACAGACTTTGGCGACATTCGCACCGCTGCTGTGCGGCGGACTCGACCGATCGGCCGAGCGTGCCCTGCTGCGGACGTTCGAGGGTCCGAAGTTCTGCGGGCACCCGGACCTGCGGTATGCGGTACCGCCCTCGACGTCGCCGGTGTCCGGAGACTTCCGTCCGCGCGAATACTGGCGCGGCCCGGTCTGGCCGGTGATGACGTGGCTGTTCTCGTGGGCCTTCGCGCGACGCGGCTGGGCCGAACGCGCCAACATGCTGCGGTCGGAGGGATTGCGGCAGGCCAGCGACGGCTCGTTCGCGGAGTACTACGAGCCGTTCACCGGCGAGCCGCTGGGCAGCATGCAGCAGTCGTGGACCGCCGCAGCGGTGCTGGACTGGCTCGGCTAGCGCGGCTCCGCCGCCCGTGCGTGGTTTCGGTAGCACCTGCTACCGAAACCACGCACAGGGGTTAAACGCCGATGCGTCCATCACCCGATTTCCATGCCGCGACCACGGACGGACGAGGCTGCGCCTGCCCGCCGTCCGGCCAGTGCGACCCGGGGCTGTCCCACGACGCGTCGTCGGTCTCACCCGGGTGCTGGACGGCCACGACGACCCGGTTGTCACCGACGATGGGGCCGCACGTTTCGGCACCGACCGGCACGGTGAGGAACTGTTTCGTCTCTCCGCGACGCGGTCCGTCCAGCACGACCGCGAACAAACCGTCGTTGCTTCCGAGCGCATTGCCGTCGGTGGAGATCCACAGGTTGCCGTGGGGGTCGAAGGCGAGGTTGTCCGGGCAGGAGATCGGGCTGACCTGGGCCTTGTCGAAGCCGCCGAAGTAGGTGTCGGCTTCGTTCGGGTCGCCGCACACCAGCAGCAGGTTCCAGGTGAACGACGTTCCGGCGTGGTCGTCGTCGATCTCGAGAACCTGGCCGTTCTTGTTGCCAACTCGGGGGTTGGCCTCGTCGGCCGCGGCCGCACCGTCGACGCCGCGCTTGCTGTTGTTGGTCAGGGCCACATAGACCTTGCCGGTGACGGGGTTCGCCTCGAAATCCTCCGGGCGGTCCATCTTCGTCGCACCGACCTTGTCGCCGGCGAGGCGGGTGAACACGGCCACCTCTTCGGCGCTCATGCCGTCGACGAGCGATTCGCTGCGACCGTCCTCGTGGGTGCGTAGCACGGGAATCCATTCGCCCTTGCCGGTGAACTGCCCGCCCTCGGGCAGCGTGCCGGAGCCGTCGATCTCGCCGGCATGGTCTCCGGAGAGCTTGGCGACGTAGAGCGTTCCGGCGTCGAGCAGGGTCATGTTGTGGCGCACCGCAGCGCGCGAGGTGCCGTCCTGCATCCTCCGCGAGGAGATGAACTTGTACATGTAGTCGAAGCGTTCGTCGTCGCCGCTGTACGACACGACGGTACCGTCGTCGGCGACGTGGATGGTCGCGGCCTCGTGCTTGAAGCGGCCGAGCGCCGTGTGCTTGACGGGCGTGGACGACGCGTCCCACGGATCGATCTCGACGATCCAGCCGAACCTGTTGACCTCGTTGGGTTCCGCGGCGATGTCGAAGCGGGAATCGAACCGCTCCCACTTGCGGTCCGAAGCTTCGCCTTCGATGCCGTAACGCGCGAGGCGTTCGGCAGCGACCGGTTCGGTGACCCGGTCGGCATTGGCGAAGTACTGGTCGAAGTTTTCCTCACCGGAGAGGACGGTGCCCCAGGGGGTGACACCGCCGGCGCAGTTGTTCAGCGTCCCGGCAACTTTGGTACCTGTCGGGTCGGCGGTGGTCCGGAGCAGGCTGCTGCCCGCAGCAGGTCCGGTGACGAGGAACTCGGTGGTGGCGGTGATGCGGCGGTTGTACTGCCCGAACTCGGGGGTGAGCCGGCCCGTTCCGGGCTCGCCCTTGACCTGCACGACGGACAGGCCGTGGCTCGCCCAGCCGATCCGCACCTGCTCCTCGGTCGGGTTCTCCTCGTCGTAACCGGCGAACATGAACGGCTCGGTGGTGTATTCGTGGCTGATCACCAGCAGGTACGTGTTCGGGACACCGTCGACGGGGAGCAGGCCCGCGAAGTCATTGTTGAACCCGAACTGCCGTTCCTGGGCTGCGGCGGTCTGATTGTCGATGTCGAACTCGGGTGCATCCGGGAAAATCTTGTCACCCCAACGGATCACGACTTCCTGGTCGTAACCCTCGGGAACGGTGATCGTGTCGTCGGTGTTCGGTGCGACCGCGACGAAATCCGTTCCGGCCGGGCTGGGTCCGAGGTCGGCACCCGGTTCGGCGCCTGCCGCGCCGTCCGACGCCGCTGCCGCGGAATCGTCCGAGCATGCCGCGAGCACACCGCCCGCACCGACCGCGAGCACCGCCATCGCGCCACCGCGCAGGACACCGCGTCGCGACAGGGCGCCTCGCACGATGTCACCGAAGTACTCGCCACCGGAGGTGTTGGGCACGGGGTGCGAGCAGGCGTCACCACACTTGTACTTGCAGGTGATGTTCGCGCGCGACGATGTGCCGTCGTGCGCAACGAACAGTGGCAGGTCTTTGCGGGCCAAGATCACTCCCTCGTCGAGTCGGTCAACTCGGGCACCGTAGAAGCCGGAAACGAGACGAAGGCAACGAGGAAGTGAACGCGGGATGAGGTTTGCCGTTCTCAGGGGCCGCCGACCGGATCGGTTGTCTGCTCGTCGTCGGTGTCTTCGTCGGCGTTCTCGCCCGGCCGGAGTGCGAGAAACGGCGCGATACGATCGGTGATCGCCTCGTTGTACACCTCGGGACGCTGGATGGGATTGGCGTGCCCGATGTGGTCGAGTTTCGAGACGAGCAGCGTGCCGTCCGGCCCTCCCGACCGGTCGACGAGGATGCGCTGCGAGTAGTCGACGTCGACGACGTTGTCGTTCGGGCCGTAGCGCGGACGCAGGAACACGACGGCCGGTCGAGGCTTGTCGTCGCGCGGTGCGGCAAGTGCTTTCAGATTGTCGGTCGCACCGGAGGCGACGATCGCTCGGAACTGGGATTCGATCAGGCCGTTGCTCGCCGCATCCGTGGAGAAGATCTTGTCGCGCAGCACTTCGTCGAGCACCGTGTTCAGTTCGGCCGTGTCGATGCGGCGGTACCAGCGGTCCGACGGCAGGACGAACCGGTCCTTCCGGGCTGCGATCTCGACGAGTATTCGCAGCGACCTGCTTTCGCGTGCGCCGGGGAGCCAGCCGATCCAGCGCAGCAGGTCCTCCCCGGCGTCGCGGCTGTCGGCGCGGACGGCATGCAGGTCGAGGGGGGTGCAGTCGAGCACCACCCCGAGAACTTCGAGGTAGGTGTCCTGGTAGAGATGCTGCGCAACCTCGAGCGCGATGATCCCGCCCATGCTGTGCCCGGTGAGCACCACGCTTTCGACCCCGGACCGGTCGGCCCGTTCGACGATCATGCGGCTGATGACCGCGGTGTCGATACCGCCGTTGTCGTACTCGACCGCCCACACCCGGCCGATGTCACCGAACGCGGGCAGGGCGGTGGCGGTCTCGGTGGCGTCGAGATTTCCGAGACCCACCAGGTCGACTACCGCGGTGTCGGAGTCGGCCCGCCGACCGGCGTCGTAGACCTGATGGAGTTGTGGATGGGTGCGGGAGAGTTGTTCGCGCATCGGAGCGACGTCCCACGCCCAGTACTGGGTGTAGACGGCGAACAGCGGCACGGTCGCGAGCAGGCCGTAGGCGAGAAATCGCCGTGTCCGGCGGAATCGGCCCCAATGCTTCCCGAGCCGGGTATCACGCAGACGGTGCCGCCGGCGAGAGTCGTCCCAGTCGCCGGCGCTACACGGTGGAAGCGAAGGTATTTCGGGCATGCATCGTCGATCGTAGAGACGGATCGACTCTCGCGCCGCCGCCCAGCGGGGCGTGACGGACGCTACGCGAGTCCGGACAGGGGCGGTGCCGAATTGTCGTCGCGCCAGCCGATGGCTTCGACCAGCGGCGCGAGATCGTAGTCGGGTCCGCCGAGGCCCACGGTGAACAGGGTGATGCCCGCGTCGACGTACGATGCGGCATTGTCGGTGCCGGGCCACGGCGTGGACCGCTCGATGTCGCCGGGGGAACGCCCGACGTCGGCGCAGCGTCCCGCGAGGATCTCGGATTTCTCCACGTGGGTGTCGAGCCGGCCGAAGCTGTGCCAGATATCGGCGTATTTCGCCACGAGCGGCAGCGTCTTCTTCGGGCCGCCGCCGCCGATGAGGAGTGGGATGTGCCGGGTCGGCGACGGGTTCAGCTTGCCGAGGCGAGCGGTGATGCGCGGCAGGTATTCGGCGAGCAGATCCAGCCGGGAACCCTTGGTGCCGAACTCGTAACCGTATTCGTCGTAGTCCTTCTCGAACCAGCCCGAGCCGATGCCGAGAATCAGGCGCCCTCCGCTGATGTGGTCGACGGTGCGGGCCATGTCCGCGAGGAGGTCGGGGTTGCGGTAACCGCCTCCGGTGACCAGCGCACCGATCTCGACCCGTTCGGTTTGCTCGGCCCAGGCACCGAGCATCGTCCAGCATTCGAAGTGTGCTCCGTCGGGATCCCCGGTGAGGGGGTAGAAGTGATCCCAGTTGAACACGATGTCGACGCCGGCGTCCTCGGCGCGCAGCACGGTGTCGCGGATGACGCCGTAGTCCGGTTGATGCTGGGGCTGCAGTTGAAGTCCGATGCGAATGGGGCACGTCATGGCCTCCACGTTATGACGCTGCCGACCGTGACGCAGGAGATCCGGTGACGCGCTCTGGCATGGCTGCCGCCACGGGCGCACAGTGGTAGGTATGCGCCTCACCGAGCCTGCTCCCCCGCCGACCGGTCTGCGCCGCCGGCTGATGCGAGCCCCGATCCATTTGTATCGCGCTCACCTGGGTTTTCTGCTCGGCCGCCGATTTCTGCTGCTCGAGCACCGGGGGCGCAAGAGCGGACAGCCCCGGACGGTTGTGGTCGAGGTCGTGAATCACGACGACACGACCGAGGGGTTCGTCGTCGCCGTCGGTTTCGGACGGAAAACCGATTGGTACCGCAATCTGCGTGCGCACCCGGCCGCGAGAGTCGAGTCGGGGCATGAGCGAACGGCCGTCACGGCCGAGATGCTGGAACCGGACGAGGGCTCGGCGTTCATGGCGCACTATGCGGAACGGCACCCGAAGGTCGCGGCACGGCTCTGCGCGATGATGGGCTTCCAGGTGGACGGCAGCGACGCCGACTTCCGCGAGGCGGGCCGCCGGATCAGATTCGTGCGGCTTCGGCGAACGTCGGGGTGAGATCTTTTCGTGGGCGGCAAGTGACGAGCACCACCGCGAGCAGCACGGCGTACACGATGGGATAGGCGGCCTGCAGCACGGCCTGCAGCACCGGCTGGGCGGGAGTCATGAAGATGCCGATCGCCACCACTCCGTCGGGATACGAGCGGTACCACGCCAGTAGCGGTACGGCGGCGGCGAAGGGCAGCAGATATCCCCACCAGCGCCGCCATCGCGCTGCTTGATGCAGACACAGGACCAGCAGCGGGATCGTCCACACCCAGTGATGACCCCAGGAGAACGGCGCGACCATCGGGGCGGTGAGTCCGGCGACGGTGAGACTGAGCAGACGCTGCCCGTCCCGGTCCGCGAGGTAAGCCGCCCACAAGCCGAGACCTGCCACCGCTGCCGCGCACAGAAGCCACAACCACATCGGGGGTTCTTCGGTGTGCAGCAGGCGGGCGAGGATTCCGTGGATCGATTGATTGGCCGGTGACGAAACCAGGCCTATCCGTTCGGAGCGGATGATCGTCGAGGTCCAGAAGGTCCACGAGTCGGAGAAGATCACCACGAAGCCGGCGACGACGGTGGCCGCGAACGTCGCGGTTGCGACCGCGGCGGCCCGCCACTGCCGCACAAGCATCAGGTACGGGATGAAGAGCAGCGGAGTGAGTTTGAGGCCTGCCGCGACACCGGTCCCGATACCGCGCAGGCGGCTGCCGTCGGGACGTCCGAGATCCCACAGCACCAGTACCAGCAGGACGAGGTTGATCTGACCGAGCCAGATCGTCATCCGGACCGGCTCGATCCAGGTGAAGGCGGCGGCGAGGCAGATGCTGATCAGCCGGGTGCGGTTGGTGTCGCCGTAGCCGAGTCGACGCCAGCTCAGCCACACCGCGAGGTACACCAGAACCAGGTTCGCGAGGTCGACGGCGATTTCCGTCCCGTTCAGGGACAGGAACGACAGCGGCACGAAGGTGAGCGCCGCGAACGGTGGATAGGTGAACGGTAGGGCGTCGTACAGCATGAACGTGTACAGCGATTCGGCGGTCCGGACGGTAGCGCCGCCGTAGCGGTACACCTCGGCGTCGACTCCGTTGCCGAACAGTCCGAAATACGTCTCGAATCCCAGCAACCGATCATGCGCGAGGAATGCCGCGGCGGCGGCGAGCATCGCCACTGCGGGCCACCACCCCGGGTGGGCCCGTGCCCGTCGGGTGGCGCCGGCTTGCCGCATGCTTCGAAACTAGGGCACGGGCGGGTTACCGGCGCGTAGTCGGCGTCCGACGGCCCGTCAGCTGGGATAGAGCTCGGCGATGATGTTCTTCGCGATCTGATTCGCCGAGCCTCCGGTCCCTTCGGGGCCGTCGGTCAGATTGCACAGCACGACGAGAGTGATGTCGCGTTCCGGGTCGTAACCCATGAAGGTCTGGTATCCGGGTGTGGTGCCGTCATGGCCGATCATCGGGCCGAACGACGCCAGTGCCAGCCCGTATCGGGGACTCTGCGGATCGTCCGGGTTCCGGGCGACGAGACTGTCGAGCCGTTGCTGCTGCAGCGCGTCGTCGAGCAACGGCGGTGTGGCAGCGACGAGGGCTTCGACGTAGGTAGCGAGATCCTCCGCGGTGGAGATCGCGGCGCCCGCGGCCCACGTCCAGGACGGGCTCGCGGTGGTGACGTCGTTGGGCAGGAGTTCCCCGGCGCGCGCCGCGGCGATCTGGTCGTCGGGCAGTCGTGCCGAGTCGAGGGTCGAAACGTTGGTGCCGAACTGATAGCCGTTGGGATGTGGATCGGGAAGGGTCGCGACGTCCTGCGGGGGGATCGACGTGTCCGCCAGCTCGAGCGGGTCGAAGATCCGCTGCCGCACGGCCGTGATGTAGTCCTGCCCGGTCACCTCTTCGATGATCAGTCCGGCGAGGACGTAGTTGGTGTTCGAGTAGTGGAAACCCTCGCCGGGAGGAAAGTACGGAGGTTCGGCCAGGCCGAGCTCGAGCAGCTCGGCGGGTTCCCACACGTATCCCGGGTCGTTGTCGAGTCGGGCGTTGAACTCGGGCAGTTCGCTGTAGTTGTACAGCCCGCTGGTCATGTCGAGAATCTGCGCGATCGTGATGTTGTCGCCGTTCGGGATGTCGGGCCGGTACTTCGACACGGGGTCCTCGAGGGCGACCTCGCCTTCCTGCACCAGTTGCAGCAGGACCGTTCCGGTCATCGTCTTGGTGTTCGAGCCGACGCGGAAGTGATCGTCGACGGTGACCGGCTCGTCGGTGCCGACCACGCGCGTGCCGAATGCTTCGAACCATTCGCTGTCGGGGGTACGTACGAGAACGACCGTGCCGGGAATAACGAGGTCGGTCATAGTGCTCTCGACCACGGGCGTGAGCCGGGCCGGCAAATCCTGGGTGCCCTCGACTGCAGATGTCCCGGTGGCAGATGTCCCGGTGGCGGACGTCTCGGTCGCAGACGCCGACGGCGACGTGGCGGACGCGGCCTCGTCGTCCCCGGACGAGCAGCCACTCACCAGCAGGCAGCCCGCAGCCGCGAGGCAGGCCGCACGGCGCAGCGCGACGGCACGTGGAGCTGTGGTCGCACGAAGGACCGGGAGACGCTTCGGACGGGAGGCGAACATGGCGACTCGATTCGTCGGCAACTCGTCGGCAACTGTCCCTCAGTGTGAGCTGATCAACCGGCTTCGGTCCGTCGTTTCGCGGATTCGGTGTCCGGTGCATGCGCGGCGTATTGCAGATCGAGCCCTCGCAGGAACGACTCGAGTACGAGTTCGAAGCTCTCGGCGTCGATTTCCGCGGCGTTCTCGCGCAGGCGATGTGCCTGCGACAGGTGCGGATACCTCTCGTTGTAGGTGTCGAGGTCGTCGAGGAAGCCGCCGGCGAACGAGGCGACGGCCGAGCCGACGACGATGTATTTGACGGAGGCGCCGATGAGTGTCGCGGTTCGCGGTGGCCAGCCGGCACGCGTCAGTCCGCCGTGGATGGCGTCGGCGGCGTCGAGAGCGCCGGGACGGTTCCCGGGGCTCGACGCCAGGAACGGAACCATGTTGGGGTGCTCGGCGAGGGCTGCGCGGTAGGAGCGCGCCCAGGTTCTCAGTGCGCTCTGCCAGTCGTCGGTGCCGAATCCCGTCACGTCGACACGTTCGGCGATGGTGTCGCCGATGTCGTCGAGCAGCTCGTCCTTGTTCGCGTAGTGACTGTAGAGCGAGGGTGCGCGGACACCGAGTTCGGCGGCGATCTTGCGCATCGAGACGGCGGCCAGACCGTGGGTGTCGATGAGCCGGAGCGTGGTCTCGCGGATCAGCTCTCGGTTGAGCAGTGGGGTGCGTGGACGGGCCATCGTCGTGCCTCCTCCTCGGTGCCGGTCTGGACGACCTTACAGTGTTAGGTTAGTCTCGTGGAGCGAGCAAAGCCACGGGAGTCCTCTGCGGTTTCCGACCCGCGGCGTTGCATACCTATCGGCATCAATCGCGACGGAAGGCCTTCCATGAACCTGAAGCTCACCGACGAGGAGCGCGCGTTCCGCGACGAGCTGCGCGCATTCTTCACCACGGAGTTTCCCGCCTCGCTGCGCGAGAAGGTCGCAGCCGGTCGGCCGCTCGGCAAGGAGGACTACATCGCGGGCCAGCGGCTGCTCAATTCCCGTGGCCTCGCCGTCCCCAACTGGCCGGTCGAGTGGGGTGGCCAGGACTGGACTCCGGTGCAGCGCAACATCTGGCTCACCGAAATGCAGCTCGCCTCGGTGCCGGATCCGCTGCCGTTCAATGCCGCCATGATCGGGCCGGTGATCGCGCAGTTCGCCTCGCAGGAGATGAAAGAGCGCTTTCTGCCCGCCACCGCAAACCTCGACATCTGGTGGTGCCAGGGCTTTTCCGAGCCCGAAGCCGGCTCGGACCTCGCATCGCTCAAGACCCGAGCGGTGCGAGACGGCGACGACTACATCGTCAACGGGCAGAAGACCTGGACGACACTCGCCCAGCACGCCGACTGGATCTTCTGCCTGGCGCGCACCAACCCCGATGCCCCCAAGAAGCAGGCCGGCATCTCGCTGCTTCTGATCGACATGAACACTCCCGGCGTGACGGTGCGTCCCATCAAGCTGATCGACGGTAGCTACGAGGTCAACGAGGTCTTCTTCGAAGACGTCCGCGTGCCCGCCGAGAACCTCGTCGGCGAAGAGAACGCCGGATGGACCTACGCCAAGTTCCTGCTCGGTAACGAGCGTGCCGGAATCGCCCGCGTCGGCGCCACCAAGGTCAAGCTCGCGCGAGCCAAGCGACTCGCCGCCGAAACCCGTATCGCCGAGGGCACTCTCCTCGAGGATCCGATCTTCGCCGCACGGCTCGCGGAACTCGAGAACGAACTGCTCGCGCTCGAGCTGACCCAGCTGAGGGTGGTCGCGGGATCGGACGACGGTAAGCCGAACCCCGCATCGTCGCTGCTCAAGATGCGTGGTTCCGAACTCCAGCAGGCCGCCACCGAACTGCTCGTCGACGTCGCCGGCCCGGACTCGCTGCCCACGGGCGCCGCCGACATCGACTCGCCGGAGTGGGCCCAGCTCACCACCCCGACGTACCTCAACAACCGCAAGGTGACCATTTACGGCGGCTCGAACGAGGTGCAGCGTTCGATCATCGCTTCCTCGATTCTCGGACTGTGAGGCCCAGGACATGAATTTCGAACTCGACACCGAGCAGGACCTGCTCCGCAAGACCGTTCGCGACGTGCTCGCCGACGCCTACGACATCGACACCCGTAATCGCGTCGCCGAGAGCGACCTCGGTTGGAGCCGCGAAGTATGGCAGCAGCTCGCCGAACTCGGTGTGCTCGGCCTGCCCTTCGCCGAGAAGCACGGCGGCATGGGTGCCGGCCCGGTCGAGGTCATGGCCGTCATGAACGAGATCGGCCGGGCGCTCGCACCCGAACCGGTCCTGGGCGCCGTCTACCTCCCGGGCGGTCTCGTCGCCGAGGCCGGCAGCGACGACCAACGCGACGACATCCTGCCGCGGCTGTCCGAGGGCGCACTGCTGCTCGCGTTCGCCCACGACGAACCGGGCCGTCGGTGGCCCGCCGCGGAAGTCTCCACCACCGCCGCTCGCAACGGCGACGCGTGGACGGTCTCGGGTCGCAAAAACCCTGTGCTGCAAGGTGATTGCGCCGAGATGTTCATCGTCTCGGCTACCCTGCCCGAGGGTGGAACCGGTCTGTTCATGGTCGACGCAACCGCCGACGGGCTCGTCCGCACCCCGTACCGCACCAACGACGAACGTCGCGGTGCGCAACTCGTCCTCGACGACGTCGTGGCCGTACCGCTCGGTGAGCCCACGGACGCCTCGGCGGCCGTGACCGCAGCCCAGGTGCGCGCGCAGGCCGCCCTGTGCGCAGAAGCGGTCGGTGCCATCGACCAGTCGGTGCAGTTGACCACCGGTTACCTGAAGCAGCGCAAGCAGTTCGGTGTTCCGCTGGCAATGTTCCAGGCCCTGACCCACCGCGCCGCCGACATGTATGTGCAGTACGAACTCGCATCCAGCATGAGCATGTACGCGACGATGGCGCTCGCCGAGGGCATCGTCGATCCGGCCGTGGCTTCCCGCGCGAAGCTGCAGGTGGGCAGGTCGGCACGCAAGGTCGCGCAGGAATCGGTGCAGATGCACGGCGGCATCGGCGTGACGGCCGAACATTCCATCGGCCACTACATGAGCCGGCTCACCGGGATCGAGCACACCCTCGGCACCATGGACGATCACCTCCGGGTCCTCGCCGGCTCGGTGGGCGACTACGAACGAGTCGAGATCGTCGGTATGTGAGGCGAATAGGGTTCACTCCCGGGGCAACAGCGTGCCCAACGGACCGAGGTCGATGTTGAGATCCTCGGGAGTGAGCCCGAAATGGTCGCGCAGTTCGGCCATCCGGTCCTCGAGCAGCATCAGCGTCGTACCGATGCGCTCGACCTGCTCGTCACTGAGGTCACCCTCGTCCACGCGACGAATCGCTTGACGTTCCATGAGTTGCCGGAGCAATTCGACGAGGGTGAGGACCAGCGTCACCAGCCCTCGCTCCACCGACTCGGGGTCGGCGTCGATACGCGGTGGAATCCGGGCGGGCTCACTCATCGATCCGGCTCACTGCGGGCCGAGGTACGGGAGGTTCGATTCCCGTCACCGAGATCGTACTGAGCGAGGAGATCAAGGCGCGCAACGAGATCTGTACCAGATCCACGTCGGCGATCGAGAGTGTGACATCACCCGTGATGACCACTCCACCCGCGAGTACCCGATCGAGCAGATCGACAAGGGCGATCCGGCGTTCCTCGTCCACGGACCCGTCGGCGTACCTCATGGCGCCACCTTTTCGGCACCTGCGAACGAATACGGCGGCCACGGGCCCGTCAGCTCGAGCCGGATTCCGGGATAGCTTGAACCGAGTTCCTCTACCACCGCGGCGAACTCGTCTCCTCGATCGTCGTCGACGAGGTACGTGCCGTTGAGCAGCATCCATTCCTGGTTGCCGCGCAGAGCCGGGTCGGTCGGTGGCTGGCGGCGTCCCGCGGCGGCGTCCCGCAGGAGTCGCTCGTGGATTTCGTCGGCCCGTGCGGCAGCCTCGCGCTCGACCGTCTCCTGTGCCGCCAACTGTGCACGACGCCGGAGCAGATACGCCGTGCCCGTGCCCTGTCCGCCACTGTTCATGTGGGTCTCGGCGATCACCGAGGCGAGTGACTTCCGGTCGCCGAACGCCTTGACACCCCACTCGGTGCGGCCCGCCACCAATGTCAGCGCGGAGGAAAAGCTTTCCCGGTGCTGTTCGAGGAGTTCGCGTACCCGGGCGTCGTCGAGACAGACGGTCGCAAGCCGCAGCGGCACCACGGGGCCGTGTCGCGCCACCCGTGACACGACCGCATCATGTGCGCGCGCAACGGCTTCGAGCCATGCCATGTCCTCGAAGTTGCGGGTCAGCGCGGCCTCACCGAATCCATCGAGCGGTACTGTGCCGACCACCGCGGTCAGGCCGGAGCCGCCGACAATGCGTATCGGCTCGCCCGCCACGCCCGTCATGTCCTCGGCGCCGTGGCCGTCGAATTCCGCGTCGGTCACGGCGTACATCCACACCCCGGTTGCGTCAGTCACGGTCCTCCTCGTCCACGATTGCGGCTTCGACGGCCTCGGGCTCTGCCCGACCGGCCTCCAGTTCGGCTATCCGCTCGCGCAGCTTCCGATTCTCGATCTCGAGATCCGGGTTTTGCGCTTCCAATTCACGGTTGCGCGCCTTACTGCTGAGCCAGGGATCGCTTTCCCACCAATCGATACCGACGGCCTTCGCAGTCTCGAGCGACGCGACGACGAGCCGCAGCTTGATCGTGAGGAGTTCGATGTCGAGCAGGTTCACCTGGATGTCGCCGGCGATGACGAGCCCCTTGTCGAGGACACGTTCGAGAATGTCGCCGAGATTGGTGGACTGATGACCGCCACCGTACGGTTGCGGCGACCCGCCGCCACCGCCACCGCCCACCACGCTCATGCCCCGGCCCTCGTTCCGACATCGGTGCTGCCACGCCCGTAACGCCGGGTACGGCGGTACGCCAGCAGATTCCCGCCCATGTCGATCTCGACTTCGTACGTTGCGAGCATGTCGGCCGACGACGGAATACGCCTGTCCTCGAGGACTTCGACTTCGACGACCCAGCCGGCGTCGGTGGGTTCGACCGAGGTCGCTCCCTGTGCTTCCTTCGAGGTGAGGTCCTCGAGATGTGCGATAGCCGTCGCCGCGGCCTCTGCCGCCGAGATCTCCGGCGGGCCGGTATCTTGCGCCACGACTCACCCCTTCCGCTTGCCCGGGACGGATGAATCAGGTGAAATCATCCGGTTGAGCACCGCCTGCTGGGCTTCGTCCTTCTCCTCCTTCGAAATCTTGCCCGCCCGCTCGGCTTCCTCGAGTTCCTCGAGTTCGCGCCGCACATTCGCCGGATCGTGCAGTTGTTGCTCGACCTGCTCCTGAATGACCTCTCCGAGCCAGATCACACCCTTGACCGGAGCGAGCGGCAGGGTGAGCAGGGATGTCAGCAGTCCCATCAGCCCTCCTCGCCGGTATCGGGTTTCGTCACGAAGTCGTACGCGGCCATTGGGCCGAGGAGCGTCATCTCGACACGGCCGTCCCACTCATGCATGAGATCCGTCAGCGCCTGCTCGAGTTCCTCCTGCTTCGCGAGTTCCATGAGAATTGCGATGTGTACGGCATCCTGCTCGTGGGTGGGCTGCCGTTCGTTGACCAGCGGTTCAAGCGAGGAGAGGGCTTCGAGCGTATGTCGGGTGTCCTCGGCACGCTTGGATTCGATTGTCGCGTTGATGATCTCACCCAGTGCCATGCGCGCCTCGCGGGTGGCGTCCTCGGATTGACCCCGGATCTGCTCGCGCAGTTGTGCGGCGTCGGGGTTCTCGTCGAGGATCTCCTGCAGAATCGCCTTCTCGACGTACCGACCCTTGACGACGAACTGCGCGAGACCCTCGAGTTGCTCCAACGCCGCGACGAGATCTTCTGCGTTGCCTTCGAGCAGCTCGCTGGATACGGCGTCGCGGTCCGCCAGTACCGCACCGAATCTGAGCGGAAGCACGGGCGCCACCATCACCGTTCCGTCGAGCAGGGCCGCGTGCGCCTTCAAATCGTCGGGTGTCCCCAGCGCCCGGTCGGTCGGGATCTCGCTCACGAGGGCGGCGAGGTCGCCGGACCGCACCACCGAAACCTCGCTGGGAGGTTGGCCGACACCCGAGGCATGGTCTTCCGGCTCCACATCGGCCGGCACGATGCCGTAAACATAGATCGCTGTCGTCGACCCGGCATCGGCAGCGCCGCCCTCTTCGGACTGCTCGGCTTGCTCGGTAGACATCTATTCCCCCTTTGTGCGCGGTCGACGTGCCGGTTGCCGTTGCTGCTGTACGTCGCCGAGAAAGTCACTGACCTTCTCTCCGGCGGCTTCGAGCGCTCCCTTCGTCTTGTGCTTGGATCCGCCGGAGGTGATGTCGCCGACGAGATCGGGTAGTCCCTTCGGTTCGCTGTCGGAGATTTCGAGCCTGTTCACGGCTTCGGCGAACCGCAGGTAGGTGTCGACACTGGCGACCACGACGCGCGCGTCGATGGTGATCAGTTCGATGCCCACGAGTGAAACTCGCACGAACGCCTCGATGACCAGGCCCTTGTCGAGGATCGTGTCGATGACGTCGGCCAGGCCCGAGGAATTCGGGCGCGCCATTCCTCCGCCGCCGCCGCCCCCGCCGCCGCCCCCTGCAGGCTGGATCGTCATGATCGGGCTCCTCGTCGCTCGCTCGAACGCTTCCGAGTGCTCTTCGCTGCACTTGCTCGCCGCCTCCGCGGAGGGGCGGGCTCACTGTCCGGTTACTCGGCACCTTCGTCTTCGGGCATCGACTACTCGGCGTCGTAGTCCGCCTCCTCGGAGGGGGCTTCTGC
>NZ_JAUZMZ010000087.1:0-20895 GCF_036327435.1 Rhodococcus chondri
CATCAACAGCGTCCTCAGGGGCGGCCGGGGCGGTGGCTTCGGTGGGGGCGGTGTCGGTGGCGGGGGCTTCGGTGGGGGCGGAGGAGGTTTCGGCGGTTCGAGCGGCGGCCGGTTCTAGCCGTACTCGTCGACCTCTTCGGTCGGGACGGGGCGAGCGCAGGTCGTCTCCCACCGGTTGCCACCCAGGGTGACAAAGGATCACCCGAGGGGTGCCGTGCGACCAGCCCCGGGGTTGCTGCCCGACCCCACACTCGTGGACCAGATTCATAGGTCCCTGCTGTATTTCCCCGCGGAGCATTCGCATGAACGTTCAATCGCAAACGGCATCCGGAAGCAACCCGAGGCGGAGCAGACGTCCGGGTCGTCGCCTGATCCGGTGGGGGGCGGTGACGGCGGTGTGCTTCGTGGTCGCGTGCGGCGTTTCCGAGCTGTTACCCGAACCGCCGGCGACGCCGCCGACAGTGAGCCCCACTCAGTCCTCCCCCAGTAGTGGCGACGAATTGCCGCCGCTGCCGGGTCCGACCCACGCTTCCCACGAGCATCAGGCGTCCAATACTCTTCCGGAGCCGGCGATGGCGCCGCCGCCAACCGAGCCGACCGGTCCGCCGGGTCCTCTTCCCGAACCCGACTTCGGGTCCGAGCCCCCGCCGACGTCCGAGCCCCAGCCGTCGCCCGAGCCGAGTGTTCGGTTCGATCCGCCGTTTCCCGAGCCCGCGCCGACGCTCGAGCCATCGGATCTTCCGGAGCCGACGTTCCCCGAACCGATCCCCCCGGTGTTGCCGTGACCACAGGATCGAGGCCTGCGGGACACCCGCGGGGAAGGCGGTCCGAGTCGTCATCCCCGCCGGGCGGTCCCGCGATGCTGGCCCTCATCACGACGGTGGCGTCGCAGGCCGCCCTGATCACCGCGCTCCTCTACTACTTCGGGTGGGTGCGTACGCGGGCGACGTTCGACTACTTCGGGGTGGACGTCAGCCTGCTGGGGTTTTCCACGACGGACTACGTATTGCGGAGTCTGAATTCGGCGCTCCGGCCGCTGCTCGTCGCCGGGTTGGTGGTCGTTGCCGCCCTCGCCGCACGGCGTCCGCTCCTGGGCCTGGTCGATGGACTCGCCCGGAACCGGACACGCCGGCTCAGGATCATCGCGGTCCTCACGATTGTGGCGGTGTCCTTGTCCATGGTGGTGCTCAACGGCTTGTCCGACCTGGACACGGCGCGGTACACCCGGGGCTACCCGCTGCCATCGGCGGTGCTGGGCGTGGCCGCCTCGGTGGCGGTGGCACGGCACCTGTGTGTGCCCGGCACCGATGCGCGCCCCGCCGGGGGCGGGCAGGAGGCGCATGCTCGGATCTGGGCGTTGACGCTGGCTACCCTTGCGCTTGCAGGGGCGGTGTGGGGAATCGCGCTGTACGCGCACCAACTCGGAGAACAGCGTGCGGTACAGCTGGCCGGCCAACTCCGCAGGGACGCACAGGTATTGCTCTACAGCGTCGACCGGCTCGCGATCGACGGTCCCGGTGTCGTCGTCGACACACTCACCCAGGACGGAAGCCGCTACGCCTACCGCTACAGCGGTCTGCGTCTGCTGATCCGGTCCGACGGCCGGTATCTGTTCGTGCCGGCAGGTTGGCGCAAGGGCGTGGACAGCGTGTTCGTCATCGATGCGGAGCAGTCCGTCCGCATCGACGTCATCGCACAATGACAGACCTCGATCTGCGGATGGGTGAGTCTCGAGCGCATCCGGAGACTGGTGCAGCACAGAAGAAACCGGCGTCGTCGTCCTGCTGGACGACGACGCCGGTTGCGAAAAGCGCTGGAAACGAAGGACCGTCGCCTGTCAGCAGCCCAGCAGGCGCTGCGCGAGGTAGCCCTCGACCTGGTCGAGGCTCACCCGTTCCTGCGCCATGGTGTCGCGTTCACGGACGGTGACCGCGTGGTCCTCGAGGGTGTCGAAGTCGACGGTGATGCAGAACGGGGTGCCGATCTCGTCCTGGCGGCGGTAGCGGCGGCCGATCGCGCCGGCATCGTCGAACTCGATGTTCCAGTGCTGACGCAGCTGGGATGCGAGGTCCTTGGCCTTGGGGCTGAGATCGGCGTTGCGGCTGAGCGGCAGCACCGCGGCCTTGACCGGGGCGAGCCGCCGGTCGAGGCGCAGCACGGTGCGCTTGTCGACGCCGCCCTTCGCGTTCGGCGCCTCGTCCTCGGTGTATGCATCGACGAGGAAGGCCATGAGCGAGCGGGTCAGGCCCGCTGCGGGCTCGATGACGTACGGCGTGTAGCGCTCGTTCGTGTTCTGGTCGAAGAAGCTCAGGTCGGTGCCCGAGTGTTGCGCGTGCGTGGACAGGTCGAAATCGGTGCGGTTCGCGACGCCCTCGAGTTCGCCCCATTCGCTGCCCTGGAAGTGGAAGCGGTACTCGATGTCGACGGTGCGCTTCGAGTAGTGCGACAGCTTCTCCTGCGGGTGTTCGAACAGGCGCAGGTTGTCCTTGTTGATGCCGAGGCCCGTGTACCAGTCCATGCGGTAGTCGATCCAGTACTGGTGCCACTGCTCGTCTTCGCCGGGCTTGACGAAGAACTCCATCTCCATCTGCTCGAACTCGCGGGTGCGGAAGATGAAGTTGCCGGGGGTGATCTCGTTGCGGAAGCTCTTGCCGATCTGGCCGATGCCGAACGGCGGCTTCTTACGCGATGTGGTGAGCACGTTGGCGAAGTTCACGAAGATGCCCTGTGCGGTTTCGGGCCGCAGGTAGTGCAGGCCCTCTTCACTCTCGATCGGTCCGAGGTACGTCTTGAGCATCATGTTGAAGTCGCGGGGCTCGGTCCACTGGCCCTTGGTGCCGCAGTCGGGGCACACGATCTCGGTCATCGGCACCGAGTCGGGGTCGTCGAGCTTGTTTTTCTCCGCGTACGCCTCCTGCAGGTGATCCTGCCGGTGGCGCTTGTGACAGTTGAGGCACTCGACGAGTGGGTCGTTGAACACGCCGACGTGCCCCGAAGCGACCCAGACCTGGCGCGGCAGGATGACCGACGAGTCGAGCCCGACCACGTCCTCGCGGCCGGTGACCATGTTGCGCCACCACTGCTTCTTGATGTTCTCCTTGAGCTCGACGCCGAGCGGCCCGTAGTCCCAGGCAGACCTGGTGCCGCCGTAGATCTCACCGCAGGGATAGACCAGCCCCCGCCGCTTGGCGAGGTTGGCGACGGTATCGACCTTGGATTTGGGTGCCACTCGGGTTCTCTCCATCTTCGGTGCGGGTTCGCAGCATGCGTCGATTGACAAGCCTATCGCTCCACCGCGGCGCGGCCGAACACCCGTCGGTTGACATGCACATCCATGCATATCAAAATGGCATCGGTTTGCAATAACGCGGACGACAATGAAGGAGCCTTCCGTGAGCATCGACGCCGGTCAGGACGAGTGCCGGAAGGATGCCTCCGTGACGGGCCCGAGCCACGACCCGCAACCGGGCGACTCCCCCACCGCACCGGAGGGTATCTCTCCCGACACGCTGATCGCGGCCGGCGAGCTGCTCCGCGCGCTCTCGGCTCCGGTCCGCATCGCCATCGTGCTGCAACTGCGCGAATCGACCCGCTGCGTTCACGAACTGGTCGGTGCGCTCGGCGTCACCCAACCCTTGATCAGCCAGCACCTTCGCGTCCTCAAGACCGCGGGCGTGGTACGCGGTGAGCGTTCCGGGCGGGAAGTACTCTACCGGCTGGCCGACGACCACCTCGCCCACATCGTCGTCGACGCCGTCGCACACGCCCAGGAAGGATGACGTCCACCGTGACCGCCACCCGCAAACCCGTCGTGGGAGTTCGCTCCACCCGCCAGCGCAGCGCCATCATGGCGCTACTCGACGACACCGAAGAATTCCGGACCGCACAAGAATTGCACGACGAGCTGCGCAAACGCGGTGACACCATCGGCCTGACCACCGTCTACCGCACCCTGCAGTCGCTCGCCGAAGCCGGCACCGTCGATGTGCTGCGCACCGACACCGGCGAGTCGATGTTCCGGTTCTGCTCGTCGGGACATCACCACCATCTCGTCTGCCGGCATTGCGGCTTCACGGTGGAGGTCGACGGCCCCGAGGTCGAGCAGTGGTCGCACGAGGTCGCCGACTCCAACGACTTCGTCGATGTCAGCCACACCGTCGAAATCTTCGGCACCTGCCGCGACTGCGCGCTCGCCGGGTAACGAGCGCCGGCGAGCGAGCGGCGTTCACCCGCAGCTGCAGTCCCCGCAGCCGCATCCCGCGAGCAGGTCTTCCCCGATCACGCCGTCCGTGGACTCCGTGTCGTCGTCTTCACTGTCGTCTTCTTCACCGTCGAAGACGCACGCTTCACCCCCGAGCCGGGACGCGAGCACGCGGGTCTCCTCTACGAGCGGCACGAGCGCGGCGACCGCGCGGATCAGGTGCACAGGCACCAACGGCGACGCCCCGACACGCTGTTCCGCGGTCACTCGGTCCTTCTGCAGCAGAAATTTGAACTCCGGCCATTCCTCCTGCAGGTCGCCGAGCACCTCGGCCGCGCGGGTCCGGCCCGCGATCGATTCGGCGATGTAGGTGGTGAGCACGACGACACCGTTCTCGGCATCGACCGTGGCGTAGGTGAGGACGTCGTCGATCCAGACCGGTATCTCACCGTCCTCGTCCGGCTCGGGCGCCTCGTCGATCACCTCGGCGAGAATGCCCACCACCGCGTCGCGCAGCGTGTCGTCGTCGTCCGTCCCGATGGGCAGAAGCCGGCTCTCGTCGATCGGGGGTGCGTCGTTCACGGCGGTCTCGGTCATCGATTCTCCTCGGTTCGTGGGGGTTCACCGGCCACGGTGCCGCGCGCGGACGCGGCGCCGTCGAGCACGAGCAGCAGCATCGTCGTCAGCGCGGAATCCTCGAGCCCGGTCGCGGGAAACGAGTACCGGAGCACGACGTCGGCCTCGGCGTCCCGCTCGATCAGGTGCACCGACCCGAACTGCAGCGCATCGGCCGCGGACGCTACCCGGGCACGGACGATGTCGCCGAGGGGAAGGTCCCAGGCCAGCACCCCGGTCAGCGACACCACGTCGAGCCCGTCGGTGAGTGTGACGACCTGCAGCGCGAAGGGCACCGCTCCGTAGTCGAACCCGAGCGCGTCGTCGCCGTCGGTCGTGGGGGTGCGCACGTCCACGAACGGCGCGAGGGCGGTGCCGATGCGGCGACGCAACTCCGTCATTTCACGCCCCCGAACCGCCGGTCGCGCGAGGCGTATTCCACGCACGCCGCCCACAGGTCTCGTCGATCGAAGTCGGGAAAGTTCTTGTCCTGGAACACCATTTCGGCGTACGCGGACTGCCACAGCAGGAAGTTCGAGGTNCGCTGCTCCCCCGACGGCCGCAAGAACAGGTCGACGTCGGGCATATCCGGCTCGTCGAGGTGCCGGGCTATCGTCGCCTCGGTGACCTTCTCGGGGTCGAGTTCCCCGGCGGCGACCTTGCGGGCGATCTCGCGGGTGGCGTCGGCGATCTCGGCGCGGCCGCCGTAGTTCACGCACATCACCAGCGTCATCACGTCGTTGTCCTTGGTGAGCTCTTCGGCGACCTCGAGTTCCTTGATGACACTGCGCCACAGTCGCGGACGGCGGCCGGCCCACCGCACTCGCACCCCGAGCTCGTGCATCTCGTCGCGGCGCCGGCGGATCACGTCGCGGTTGAAGCCCATCAGAAATCGCACCTCGTCGGGACTGCGCTTCCAGTTCTCGGTGGAGAAGGCGTAGGCCGAGAGCCATTTGACACCCACCTCGATGCAGCCCTCCACCGTGTCCATGAGCACGGCCTCGCCGCGTTCGTGCCCGGCGGTGCGAGGCAGCCCACGCTCCTGCGCCCAGCGGCCGTTGCCGTCCATGACGAGGGCCACGTGCTGCGGAATCAACTCGGGCTGCAGGATCGGGGCGCGTGCGCCCGACGGATGCGGGGAGGGTGGCCGGATCGCGCGGTCAGGCGATTGGTGCGGGGCGCGTCGTCGAATCACGGTCCCCATCCTGCCTGACGTCCGTGTCGGCGCGTATCGCCGCGTGCGGACTGTGCCGCTCGATCAGTGGCAGCGTCCGCAACTGGCGTTCGAGATGCCATTGCAGGTGCGCCGCGATCAATCCGCTGGTCTGGTTGCGCACCGTTTCCGGGACGGTTCGGGTGTCGGTCCAGCGGCCGTGGTTGAGCGCATCCATCAGCGCGAGGACCCCGGGCGCCGGGTTGGCGGCGCCGGGGGGACGGCAGTGCACGCACACCGCGCCGCCCGCGGCGACGTGGAAGGCGGTGTGCGGGCCGGGACGGTCGCAGCGCGCGCAGTGGGTGATCGCGGGTGCCCATCCCGCGTAGGTCATGGCGCGCAGCAGGTAGGCGTCGAGGACGAGGTCGGGGGGACGCACCTTGTCGCACACCGCGCGCAGCGCCCCCACGGTGAGCGCGTGCAACCGGGGCGCGGGGGCGCGTTCCTCCCCGGCGAGGCGTTCGGCGGTCTCCAGGATCGCGCAGGCGGTGGTGTAGCGCCCGTAGTCGTCGACGATGCCGATCGCGAACGCGTCCAGGGTCTGGACCTGCGTGACGATGTCGAGGTTGCGGCCGGGATGCAGCTGCACGTCGATGTGCGCAAACGGCTCGAGCCGCGCCCCGAACTTCGACCGGGTGCGGCGGACTCCCTTCGCGACGGCTCGTACCAGCCCGTGGCGACGGGTGAGCAGAGTGACGATGCGGTCGGCTTCGCCCAGCTTGTGCTGGCGCAGCACCACCGCGTTGTCCCGGTACAACCTCACTGCCCGAGTGTTTCATGTTGCGCCGACACCGTGCGCGTTCCCCGCCGTCCCCGACGCGCATCTCTGGACCACCGGGACGAGAACACGTTATTGTTCGTTCGAACGAACACGAAGGGGGAACCGATGGGCAAGGCATCCACCCGGCCGCAAGGGCTCGCCGAGACCGCCGCGGCACTCGACGCCGGCACCACGACGTCGGCCGAACTCGTGCGCACCGCCCTCGATGCCATCGAGGCGAGCGCCTCGACACTCAATGCGTTCCGCGTGATCCGCCGTGACGCGGCCGTCGCGGAGGCCGCCGAGGCGGACCGCCGCCGCGCTGCCGGTGTCCGGTTGCCCCTGCTCGGCGTGCCCATCGCGGTCAAGGACGACACGCACCTGGCAGGCGAACCGACCGCCTTCGGTTGCGCCGGCGACTTCCCCCTTCAGGAACGCGATGCCGAGGTGGTGCGCCGACTCCGGACCGCGGGCGCGGTCATCGTGGGGAAGACCCACTCCCCCGAACTCGGCCAGTGGCCGCTCACCGGCGGTTCGGCATTCGGGCACACCCGCAACCCCTGGTCGCGCGAGCACACACCCGGCGGGTCGTCGGGTGGCAGCGGCGCCGCGGTCGCTGCCGGGCTGGTCCCGGCGGCGCTCGGCTCCGACGGAGCCGGATCGGTGCGCATCCCCGCGGCGTGGTCGCACCTGGTCGGCATCAAACCTCAGCGCGGGCGCATCTCGATGTGGCCCGATCCGGAGGCATTCCACGGTCTGACCACCCACGGCACCCTGGCCCGCACGGTCACCGACGCGGCGCTCCTGCTCGACGCGGTGTCCGGAAATCACACCGGCGATCTGCACCGGTGCGCCCCCCTGCGCGCCTCCGAGTCGGTGGGCGCAGACCCGGGTCGGTTGAGAATCGCTCTGGCCCTGAAGGTTCCGTTCACAACAACGTCTGCCCGGCTGCATCCGCAGGTCCGTGCGCGGATCCTGGCGGTGGCCGCGGTGTTGCGCACACTCGGTCACGAGGTGACGGTCGCCGATCCCGACTACGGCATCCTGTTCGGCCTGAACTTCCTGCCCCGGTCGATGGCGGGGATCCACGACTGGCTGCATCGTCTCCCCGACCCCGCGCTCGCCGACGCCCGCACCCGCGCGAACGCGCAGACCGGCCGGCTGCTGCGGGGACTGCCCCTGCGGGCGGCGCGGGCCGCCGAACCGCGTCTGCGGCGCCGCGTCGGTCGAATCTTCGACCGCTTCGACGTCGTCCTCGCGCCGACCACGGCGACACCTCCGGTGCTCGTGGACGCGATCGACGACATGGGCGGGTGGGCAACCGACAAGACCATCACCGCCGCGTGCCCGTACGCGTGGCCGTGGAACGTCCTCGGCTGGCCGGGCATCAACGTGCCCGCGGGTTTCACCGAGGACGGGTTACCCGTCGGCGCACAACTTCTCGGACACGAGTGTTCCGAGCCGCTGCTGATCTCCCTTGCCGCGCAATTGGAGTCGGAGATGAAGTGGCACGAGCACGTACCGGCCCGGTGGTGGTGAGAGATGGCCTCCGATGTCCGGGCACGCATTGTCGGCGCCACCCTGCACCTGATCGGCACCGACGGTATCGCCGCAATCACCAACCGCCGCATAGCAAGTCGGGCAGAGGTGTCGCTGGGTTCGATCACCTACCACTTCCCCAGCCAGTCCGATCTCCTGAAGGCAGCACTGACCACCTTCGTCGCCGAGGAAACCGATCGGCTACGCGAAATCGCCGAATCGTATCGGGGGCAGGATCTTTCCATCACCGATGCCGCCCAGGTCACCGAGCGGGTCGCAGACGATCTCGCGTTCACCGCGGAACGCATTGCGCCGTTCGAACTGTACATCCAGGCCGGCCGCGACCCCGATCTCCGCGCGGCCGCCGACGAGTGCTGGACGGCGTACGACTCATTGACGGTTGCGATTCTCGCCGCGCTCGGCGTGCCCGAAGCCGAGACGATCGCCCCGACGCTGGTGGCGACGATCGCGGGTCTGCAGTTGCGCCGACTCTCCACCGGCGCCGACCCGGACCTCGCGTCGTCGGTGCTGCTGTTGCTCCACGGCATGACCGCGTCGGCCCCGCGCTAGCCATCTAGAGGGCGACGCTGCCGCTGCCCACCTCACGCCCGCTCTCTTCGAATACGAAGCCGGCCTGCGCGGGCTCGACCGTCACGTCGTGGGCGCAGGTGATCTCGATGTCCGCGGTGGTGTCCGGCGGGAATCCGCCGTCCGGACTCGAGAATGTGCACGGAACCGGGTCCGGTGACGATGCGAAGAGGACCTGGGGGCGATAACCGGAGTAGAACGGCGTGCTACGCCCACCGTCGTCCGCCGACCGCAACGTCACGGTGACGGGGATCGTTTCCCCCACCGTGAATGTGACGACTTCGTCGGCAGGTGGCTCGGCACCTGCGCAACCGGAGAGAACGGCAACGAACAGCGTGGCGACCACGGACGACACAACAGGAACACGGAAACGCACTCGAACCTCCGAGATCGGCAACGGTGCGCCGACGATAACCCATACCGCCCGAAACGGACATTCCGGATGTTCCGGAAGGGTGGCCCGATCGGTCAGAATCCGAGGCGCCCGAGCTGTTTGGGATCGCGCTGCCAGTCCTTGGCCACCTTCACGTGCAGCTCGAGGAAGATCTTCACGCCGAGCAACTTTTCGATCTGGGTACGTGCGGCGGTGCCGACATCGCGCAGCCGCGCGCCGCCCTTGCCGATGACGATGCCCTTCTGGCTGGGACGTTCCACGTACAGCAGCGCATGCACGTCCAGCATCGGGCCCTGCTTCTCGGTGCGGCCCTCGCGCTCGACGACCTCCTCGATCACCACGGCCAGCGAATGCGGCAGTTCCTCACCGAGTCCCTCGAGCGCCGCCTCACGGATGAGCTCGGCCATGAGCGTTTCCTCGGGCTCGTCGGTGAGCTCCCCGTCCGGGTAGAAGGCCGGTCCGGGCTCCATGTGCGAGGCGAGAACGTCGACGAGCACCTCGACCTGTTCGCCGGACGTCGCCGACACCGGGACCACGTCGGCGTTGTCACCGAGAAGTTTCGACACGGCCAGCAACTGTGCGGCAACCTGTTCCTTGCGCACCTTGTCGATTTTCGTGACGATGCCGATCAGCGGCGTCTTGGGCGCCACATGACGCAACTGTTCGAGGATCCAGCGGTCGCCGGGGCCGACCTTCTCGTCGGCCGGGATGCACAGGCCGATCGCGTCGACCTCGGCGTACGTGTCGCGGACCAGGTCGTTGAGTCGCTGACCCAACAGCGTGCGGGGACGGTGCAGTCCCGGCGTGTCGACGAGAATCAGCTGGGCGTGCTCGCGGTGCACGATGCCCCGGATGGTGTGGCGCGTGGTCTGGGGCCGCGACGAGGTGATCGCGATCTTGCTGCCCACCAGTGCGTTCGTCAACGTCGACTTGCCGGTGTTGGGTCGGCCCACGAAACAGATGAAGCCGGAACGGAAGTCGCTGTTGGTCATGAAGTCTCCTCGATGGCGCCCGGGGCCGTCTCCGGGTCGTGGGGTTCGGGCGCGCGCTCGACGAAGACGGTGCTCACACGTACGCGTCCACGCACGTCCGGCCCGCCTTCACCTCGCAGGACCAAACCGTGGGTGGTCAATTCCGAACCGGGCAGTGGAACCCGGCCGAGTTCGTAGCCGAGCAGACCGCCGACGGTGTCGACGTCGTCGTCGTCGATTTCGATGTCGAACAGTTCGCCGAGGTCCTCGACGGGCAGCCGAGCCGATACCCGATAGGTGCCGTCGCCGAGATCTTGGACATCCGGGATCTCCCCGGTGTCGTACTCGTCGGCGATCTCGCCGACGATCTCCTCGATGACGTCCTCGATCGTGACAAGTCCTGCGATGCCGCCGTATTCGTCGACAAGCACCGCCATGTGGTTGCGGTCGCGCTGCATGTCGGCGAGCAGATCGTCGAGTCGCTTGGAATCCGGCACGAACACCGCCGGTCGCATGACATCGGCCACCGAGACGCTGCGGCCACCGTCGCGCGAATAGTAGGTTTCCTTGACAAGGTCCTTCAGGTACACCACGCCTCGGACGTCGTCGACGTTCTCGCCGATCACCGGGATACGCGAATGGCCACTGCGCACCGCGAGCGATGTGGCCTGCCCGGCCGTCTTGGTTTCTTCGATCCACACCATTTCGGGACGCGGCACCATCACCTCGCGGGCGGTGGTATCACCGAAGTCGAACACGGACTGGATCATTCGTCGTTCCTCGTCCGCCACCACTCCGCTTTCCTGGGCGAGATCGACGAGTTCGCGCAGCTCGATCTCGTTGGCGAACGGACCGTTTCGGAAGCCGCGGCCCGGGGTCACGGCGTTGCCGAGAAGAATCAGGATCCGGCCGATCGGACCGAGCAGCACGCCGAGAACGCGCAGCGGGGTGGTCGCCGCGAGTGCGATGGAGTAGGCGTGCTGGCGACCGAGAGTACGTGGACCGACACCGATCACGACATAGTCGACGAGCACCATCACGGCCGCGCTGATGACGAGCGCCCAGGTGCGGTCGACCGATTCGAGCAGCACGCCGACGAGCACCACGGTCGCGGCGATCTCACACAGGATCCGCAGCAGCACCATGAGATTGACGTACCGGGGACGGTCGTCGAGGATTTCGAGCAATTTGTGCGCGCCGGAGCGACCGTCTTTGGCCAGGTCTTCGGCTCGCGCCGCGGAGACGGTGTTGAGTGCCGCGTCGACGGCTGCGAACACGCCACCGAGGGCTACCAGCGCGACGACGAGAACCACGAGGGAAACGGTGTTCACGGCAGCACTCCTCGTGTGCGCCGATTACCGATCGGTTCGTTCATTTCTCGGTGGCGTCGAAGAACCCGGCCTTGCCGAGAAGTTGCTGATCGCGCGCGGCGAGGCGCGCGCGTTCCTCGGCGTGCCGCAACTCTTCGTACCATTCTTCGAGCAAGCGGTTCTGCAGGCCGAACATCTCTTTTTCTTCTTCGGGTTCGGCGTGGTCGTAACCGAGCAGATGCAGCATTCCGTGCACGGTGAGCATCGCGAGTTCGTTTCCGAGGGAGTGCCCGGCTTTCGCTGCCTGCTCGGCCGCGAACGACGGGCACAACACGATATCGCCGAGCATGGACGGTCCGGGTTCCGGTGCGTCGGGGCGTCCACCCGGTTCGAGCTCGTCCATGGGGAACGACATCACGTCGGTCGGCCCCGGCAGGTCCATCCAGCGCATGTGCAGATCGGCCATGGTGTCCGATTCGACTAGCACCATCGACAACTCGGCCGCCGGATGCACATCCATTCGCTCGATGACGTAGCGGGCGACGTGGAGCAGATCCTCTTCTGCGACGTCCATTCCCGACTCGTTCGAGATCTCGATGCTCATGGGTGTCGATCTTTCTGCACGGCGGGCGGCGGGGTCGGGGTCGGGGTCGGGGTCGGGGAGGCGATCACGGAGTGGATCACCGGCGCGGCATCCGATGCTGGGAGGCACGCCGCTGCGCTCGGTTGCCGAGGCCGACGCTGTCGTCCCGCGCGGCTTCGAACCGTCCGTAGGCATCGACGATGTCGGAGACCAGACGGTGCCGCACCACGTCGCTGCTGTCGAGCATCGAGAAGTGGATGTCGTCGATATCGCCGAGGATCTCGGTGGCGGCGGCGAGACCCGAGCGGGCCCCCCCGGGCAGGTCGACCTGGGTGATGTCGCCGGTGACGACGATCTTCGATCCGAATCCGAGGCGGGTGAGGAACATCTTCATCTGCTCGGCGGTCGTGTTCTGCGCCTCGTCGAGGATGATGAACGCATCGTTGAGGGTGCGGCCGCGCATGTACGCGAGCGGCGCCACCTCGATGACGCCGGCCTGCATGAGCTTCGGGATGGCCTCGGGATCCATCATGTCGTGCAGGGCGTCGTGGAGGGGCCGCAGGTACGGGTCGATCTTTTCGTGCAGGGTGCCCGGCAGGAACCCGAGCCGTTCACCGGCTTCGACGGCCGGGCGGGTCAGGATGATGCGAGTGACCTGCTTGGTCTGCAGTGCCTGCACGGCCTTGGCCATCGCGAGGTAGGTCTTGCCGGTGCCGGCGGGGCCCACACCGAACACGATGGTGTTGGCGTCGATCGCGTCGACGTAGCGCTTCTGGTTGAGCGTCTTCGGGCGGATCGTCTTGCCGCGACGCGACAGGATGTCGAGGCTCAGCACATCGGCGGGCGAATCGGACAGGCCCTGCGTGAGCATGCCGACCGTGCGCCGGACCGCGTCGGGTCCGAGCGGCTGGCCGCGGCGCACCAGGGTGACGAGCTCGCCGAGCACGCGTTCGGCCAGGGCGACGTCGGCAGGGGTGCCGGTCAGAGTGACCGTGTTACCGCGCACATGGATATCCGCGGCGAGGGCACTTTCGAGGGCGATGAGGTTCTCGTCGGCCGCGCCGAGCAGTGGTGCTGCGGCTTCCGGCGGAAGCTCCAGGCTCGATCGAACGGGAGGCCGATCGATGTTCTCGGGATCGCGGATGCTGTCTGGTTCACTCACGTGGACGGTACGGCCTGCTTTCGAGTCTGCTCGCGCACGACGGGCGTCGTGTCCGTGCCAGTCTAGCGCCGCGCGATGCGGACCTTCACCGCATTTGCCGTGCCACCGCCCCCGGCACGGGCGTTACGCCGGCCCCGCATACTCGCGCAGCCATTGTCCGGCGGTTTCCACGACGTGCGCGGCGCGCTCCGGGTCGACGCCGGCGAGCACGAGCACTCCGAGGGCGACGGTCTCGCCCGAGTCCTGCACGAGACCGAGGTTGGCCTGTTCGAGGGTGGCCATGGTCAGGCCTTCCATCATGCCGACGAGCACGACGGCGGGCAGGTACGACGAGAACACGCCGGTGCCACGACCCCGCTCGACCAGGTCGAGTGTCCGGGTTCGCATCGGGGCGATGAGTTCCCCGATCCGCTCTTCGCCTACTTCCTTGCGCGCGAACGACAACAGCACGCGGTAGCGGTCGCCCACCGGCCACGTCCGCAGGATGCCGACGGCGAGGGCGATGTCGGCGGCCTCGGGTTCGGCGAGGTCGACGGCGTCCGCGAGGGCGGCACCCGCATCCTCGGCCAGTCCCTCCACGAGCGCGTCCCGGTTGGGAAAGTGCGCGTAGACCGTGCGCCGGACCACCCCCGCCGCGCGGGCGACGTCGTCCATGCTCGCGTCCGGATCGGCGGCGAAGCACACCACCGCAGCATTGAGGATTCGGCTGCGATTGGGGTTCGAACGGCTCCGCGGTCGACTGACCGATTCCTCCACGCTCTACATCCCTCTTCCACCGCGAGACTGTGATCTTCCTTCCAGTCTAGTTGCACAGCAGTGTGCAAATGACTAGCTTGCACACTGCTGTGCAATCAGAGCGAGCTTCTGCTTCCCCCGCACCCGAGGAGACCCATGCCTACTGCCATCACACGCGTAGCGCCCGTCACCGAGCAGGACCTTCCCTATTCACGTCGCTGGGCGGGCCTGGCCGTACTGTGCCTGAGCCTGCTGATCGTGGTGATGGCCAACACCGCACTGATCGTCGCGGCTCCGAGCATGCTTCGCGACCTCCACCTCGGTAGCGCCGACCTGCAGTGGATCATCGACGGCTACACCGTCCCCTACGCGGCGCTGATGCTGCTGTGCGGTGTTCTGGGCGACCGTTACGGCCGACGCAAGGCCCTGCTTGCCGGCCTCGCGGTCTTCGCCGCCGGCGCCGTGTACGGCAGCATCGCCGACAACGCCACCGACGTGATCGCAGCCCGCCTCGTGATGGGGGTGGGAGCGGCCGTCATCATGCCCGCCACACTGTCCTTGCTCGTCGCGATGTTCCCCGCCCACGAGCGTGCGCGAGCGATCTCGGTGTGGGCCGCGACGGCGGGACTGGGAATCGCCTCCGGCCCGCTGCTGGCCGGCCGGCTTCTCGAATCGCACGCCTGGGGATCGACGTTCCTGATCAATGTGCCGATCGCCGCGTTCGCGGCAGTCGCATCTCTCGCTCTGGTTCCGGCATCGAAGGCGGCGGGTCTCGACCGTGTGGACTGGATCGGCGGCGTGCTGTCGGTTGTGACCGTCGGCGGTCTCGTGTACGCCATCATCGAAGGCGCCCACTTCGGCTGGAGTGCAGCAGCATCGGGTGCCGCCGCCATCGCGGCGCTCGCGGCAGCGGCCTTCGTGGTGTGGGAGCTGCGCCATCCGCAACCACTGCTGAACCTCCGTCGTGTCGCCGACCGCTCGGTGGGCGGAGCCTGCGTCGCGGTACTCCTGCTGTTCTTCGCAACCTTCGGCGTGATCTATTTCGTCGCACAGCAGTTCCAGTTCGTCTTCGGCTACAGCCCCTTCGAAACCGGGGTGCGACTGCTGCCGCTGGCGGTGTCCGTCTCGATCGGCGCCGCGCTCAGCGGTCGCGCCACCCCACGACTGGGCGGCCGGGTGGTCGTCGGCGCCGGACTGGCCGTCGGTGCGCTCGGGGTGCTGTCACTGACCTTCCTCGACGCCGCATCCGGTTACGGCCTGTTCTTCTTCGCGCTGCTCCTCCTCGGCTTCGGGATCGGGGTGTCGACCCCGCCGGCCACCGACCTGATCATGGGCGGATTCCCCGAATCCGACCTGGGAGCAGCGGGGGGACTCAACGACACCGCCGTGGAATTCGGCGGGTCGCTCGGCATCGCGGTGCTGGGGTCGGTGCTCGCAACCGTCTACCACGACGCGATCGCCGGTTTCCTCGCCGACCTGCCCCTCGCGGACCTCACCGGGCCGATGGCGGATCAGGCAGCACAGGCCATCGAGGCCGCCGGAGACTCGGTCGGGGGCGCCGCGGTGGTCGCGGAGGAACTGTCGAAGAACCCGTTCGCCGTGTCCTACGCGCAACCACTGCTCGACGCGTCGAGCGCCGCGTTCGCCCATGCGATCACCGACGCCGCTCTGGTGGGCGGTATCGCTCTTGCGGCGGGTGCGGTGATCGTCACCGCGCTCCTGCCCGGCCGGCGACAGGGCGAGGCCGAGCACGCCGATGCGGCAACGTGATTCAGCGCTCGTCGAGCAGCAGCTCGAGCGAAAGCGCCCAGCTGCGGGTCGACTTGTCGAGAAACGCGTAGTGGTCTTCACCGTCGATCACATGCAGCGAGACCGGGTCGTGGGCGGCGCGCGCGGCGTCGGCGTACCGGGTCGCGACGTTCACCCGCACCTGGGCGTCCTCGGTGCCGTGCACGACGGCGACCGGGACACCGACGGGAACCCGGTGCAGCGGCGACGCGGAACGGTACAGCTCCGGGTCGTCCTCGTAGGCCACCCCGAAGAGGTCCTCGATGTAGTCGATACGGCGGCCGCGCTCACCGGCGGACGCGAGATCGAGGGCACCGGCCTGCGACACCACGAGTTGCGGACGCACCGCGGCGGGCTCACCCGCCAGCCACACCGCGAGCTGGCCGCCCGCCGAATGCCCCACGACGCGCACCCGGTCGAGATCCAGGGTGATCCCGACGGCGGCGGCCCGATCGGCGACGAGTGTCGCGACGGCCTCGAGCGCGGCGACGACGTCCACCGACATCTCCGGCCAGCGGCCACCGGCGCCGATCCTGCGGTACTCGATGTTCCACGCCGCCACACCGTTGCGCGACAACGCGAGTGCCAGCGGCGTACCGAGGTTGAGGTGGTATCGGCCGTGCCAGAATCCGCCGTGGACGACCATGACCACCGGGATCGGAGTGCCGGGATCGACCGTGTCGGGCAGATACAGGTGCCCGAACTGTTCCGGTTCGGGGCCGTAGGCCAAGCGCGTGCGGGACATTCGGGAAACGCTAGTGCAGCGGCTGCGCACGCCACCGGTCGGACAGCACCCCCACCGCACCGAGTGCGACGGCCGCGGCGGTCGAGGTGCGCAGCACGGTCGGCCCGAGCGACACCGCGGTCGCGCCCACCCCGGTCAGTGACTCGACCTCTGCGTCGTCGAGCCCCCCTTCCGGGCCGACCACAAGGATCATCTCGGTCGCGTCCGCGAGGGGCAGGTCGGCGAACGGTGTGGTCGCCGATTCGTGAAGTACCGCAACGACTCCGCCGCGCGCGACGGTGTCGCGGACTCGTGCGACCACATCGGGGGTGCGTTGCAGCGGCGACACTGCCGGAACGAACGCCCGGCGCGACTGCTTGGCGGCGGCCACCGCGACGGCCTGCCATCGCGCAACGCCTTTGTCGGCCTTGGCGTCCCACCGGGCGACACATCGCGCCGACTGCCACGGCACGAACGCGTCGGCGCCCGCCTCGGTGGCCAGCTCCACGGCGAGTTCGGAGCGATCCGACTTCGGCAGGGCCTGCACCACCGTCACGGCGGGTCGTGGTGCCTCGAGCGTGCGCCGGGCGAGGACGGTCGCCTCGAGCCGGTCCTTCGCTACCGCACCGACTTCGACATCGGCGAGACCGCCGTGACCGTCGGAGAACACCAGTCGTTCTCCGACGGTGATCCGACGGACCGTCGCGGCGTGCCGGCCTTCCTTGCCGTCGAGGACAGCGACCGCCCCGGTATCGGGCAGCGGATCCAGGTAGAACAGGGTGGCGACCACGCCTGCACCTAGCGGGCGCTGAACGCGTCGCGCAGGCGCGAGAACAGTCCGCCGGAGTGCTGCGAGCCGTTGGAGACCACCTCGGCACGGTCGCGCTCGCTGTGTCGCCGGTAGTCCTCGAGAAGTTTGGCCTGCTTGCTGTCGAGCTTGCTCGGCACCACCACTTCGAGGTGGGCGTTCAGATCGCCTCGTGCGCCCGAGCGCAGCTTGGGCATGCCGTGGCCGCGGAGCACGGCCACGTATCCCGGCTGGGTGCCCGGGTCGACGGTGATTTCGGTCGGCCCGTCGAGAATGGTGTCGAGGACGACCGTCGTGCCGAGCGCCGCGTCCACCATCGGAACACGGATCGTGCAGTGCAGATCGTCGCCGTCGCGGACGAACACGTCGTGCTGCTGTTCGATGACCTCGACATACAGATCGCCGGCGGGCCCGCCGCCGGGCCCGACCTCACCCTGGGCGGCGAGGCGGATGCGCATGCCGTTGCCCACGCCCGCAGGGACTTTCACGGTGATCTCGCGCCGAGCGCGGACACGGCCGTCGCCACCGCACTTGCGGCACGGGTCCGGAATGGTCTCCCCGGCACCGCGGCAGGTCGGGCACGGACGGGACGTCATGACCTGACCGAGGAAGGACCGTTGCACCGACTGCACCTCACCCGCACCGCCGCAGGTTTCGCAGCGCACCGGCTTGGAATCGCCGTGGGTTCCCGCGCCCGTGCAGGCGTCGCACAACACCGCGGTGTCGACCGTGACGGTCTTGGTCACGCCCGTCGCACACTCTTCGAGCGTCAGCCGGGTGCGCAGCAGGGAATCGGCGCCGGGCTGCACGCGTCCGCGCGGACCGCGCCCACCGCCCGCGCCACCGCCGAAGAACGCTTCGAACACGTCGCCGAGCCCACCGAAGCCGGCACCGCCGAAGCCGCCCGCGCCACCGCTCCCCGCCGAGGCCAGCGGATCGCCGCCGAGGTCGACGATGCGGCGCTTCTCCGGGTCGGACAGCACCTCGTAGGCGGCCGAGATCTCCTGGAACCGCTTCTGCGACGACTCGTCGGGATTCACGTCCGGGTGATGTTCACGCGCCAGCTTGCGATAGGCGCGCTTGATCTCCTGGTCGGTCGCGTTCTTGGAAACGCCGAGCGTCCCGTAGTAGTCCCGTGCCACGTTTGGTTCTCGTCCTTACTTCTCTACACAGATTTGGACAGTGCTCAGCGCTCGCCGAGCACCTCGCCGATATATCTCGCAACGGTCGCGACCGATGCGATGGTTCCCGGATAATCCATCCGGGTCGGACCCAGCACCCCGAGTCCGCCGAAAACGGTACCGGCCGCGCCGTACCCCGTGGACACGACCGATGTGCTCCGCATCTCCGCGACCTGGGTTTCCTCGCCGATCCGGACCGTGACCCGGCCGGCATCGTGGCTCGCGGCCAGCAACTTGAGGACCACCACCTGCTCCTCGAGAGCTTCGAGGACGGTACGCAGCGAGCCGGGCATCTCGGGGTGTCCCTCGAAATCGGCGGCGTTGCGGGTCAGGTTGGAGGTGCCGCCGAGGACCAGACGGTCCTCGGGATGCTCGACGAGGGTTTCGATGAGCACCGTCGTGCAGCGGATGACCACGTCGCGTAGGTCGTCCGGGGCGTCCTCGGCCAGTTCCGACACGGCGATCGACGCCGCTGCCAGCCGCTTGCCGGCGAGTGCGTTGCCGAGCAACTCGCGCAGGCGAGCGAGGTCGTCGTCGTCCATGACATCGCCGAGTTCGACGATGCGCTGATCGACGCGGCCCGAGTCGGTGATCAGCACCAGCAGCAACCGGGCGGGAGTCAGTGCGACCACCTCGAGGTGGCGCACCGACGACGACGACAACGTCGGGTACTGGACGACCGCGACCTGCCTGGTCAACTGCGCAAGCAGGCGCACTCCGCGCCGGAGCACATCGTCGAGGTCGACACCGGATTCCAAGAACTGCAGAATGGCGCGCCGTTCGGCGCTCGACAGCGGTTTGATGTCGGCGATGCGGTCGACGAACTGCCGGTATCCCTTGTCGGTGGGCACCCGGCCGGAACTCGTGTGTGTCTGGGTGATGTACCCCTCCGCTTCGAGAACCGCCATATCGTTACGCACCGTCGCGCTCGACACCCCGAGATTGTGGCGATCGACGATCGTCTTGGATCCGATCGGCTCCTTGGTGGAGACGTAATCCGCCACGATCGCGCGCAATACCTGAAATCTGCGTTCCTCGGTACTCGACAACCCACCCACCTCCGTTCCGGACACTTCGGACCCCGAAGCCCTACCCACCGGCGGTCGCCGGGCGCAGCGCTCTGCCTGCCGTACCGACCCAGTCTAATCGCCCCGGCCGCCGCCCTACGTGCGCGCCACCCGGGTAAGGAGCCCCCATCGACCGGAACGGTGCGCCGACAAGATCGGGTGCGGACCCCCGTAGTGTGTGCGCATGATCTTCAAGGGCGTACGAGACGGCAAGCCGTATCCCGATCACGGGCTGTCACTGCGCGACTGGTCGCGGATTCCGCCGCGTCAGATCCGCCTGGACGAGATCGTCACGACCACGAAAGTCCTCGAACTCGATCGGCTGCTCTCGGAGGACTCGACGTTCTACGGCGACCTGTTCCCGCACGCGGTGCAGTGGCAGGGTGTGCTCTACCTCGAGGACGGACTCCACCGGGCGGTGCAGTCCGCCCTGCGCAACCGCCCTGTGCTGCACGCCCGGGTATTCGACTACGACGCACTGCTCCCGTCCGCCGACGCGATCGATACGACACTCGATCCCGACGACCGGTAACCGGGAGCAGGCGACCGGCTCGCACCTTGCCGGCTCACTGCGTGCCGGCTCTCATTCCGCTTCGGAACCGAGCAGGATGGCTCGGACCACCGCGTCGGCGAGGAGCCGCCCACGGTCGGTGAGAATCAGATGGTCGCCGTGCCGGACGGCGAGACCGTCCGCGACCACGGTCGCCGCTGCAGCCCGCTCGCCCCGATCGAGGACAGCCAGGGGCAGGCCGGTGCGCAGCCGAACCGTGAGCATCACCAGTTCGGTGTGAATGTCCGCGGCGGTCAGGGCTTCGCTGCCCGCGACCGGCAGGGCGCCGTCGGCCAGGACGCTCGCATACCGCGCCGGATGCTTGATATTCCACCAGCGCACTCCGCCCACATGGCTGTGCGCGCCCGGCCCGGCACCCCACCAGTCGCCGCCGTCCCAGTAGCCCAGATTGTGTGCACAACGCGCGGACGGATCGTCGGCTGCCGCCCAGTTCGACACCTCGTACCAGGTCAGTCCGGCCGACTCGAGCCGCGCATCGATCATCTCGTAGCGCGCGGCGAGCACGTCGTCGTCCGGAGCGGGCAGTTCCCCCCGCCGCACCCGCCGGGCCAGGGCGGTGCCGTCCTCGACGATCAGCGCGTAGGCGGACACATGATCGACGCCCGCCTCGAGCACCGCGTCGAGCGACCGCGCGAGATCGCTGTCGCGCTCACCGGGGGTGCCGTAGATCAGGTCGAGATTGACA
>NZ_JAUZMZ010000088.1:0-20745 GCF_036327435.1 Rhodococcus chondri
GACGGGGGGCGGGCCGGCCCGATCCGCTGTCGACGGGCGCAACCGCACCTTCCCACCGGAACATCCCACAAAAGTCGGAGGTCGAGCGATGAGCGAGTCGGACGAGCGGGGTACTCCGGACGAGGTACCGGCCGGCGACGAGTCGGCTGCCCACCCCGATCCGGTCCGACATCGGCAGGAGTTGGCGGCCGCCGAAAAGAAGGCCGCCAAAGAGATCGATCCCGGAATGCGTGCGGTGGTGGTCGCGGCGGTGGTGATGGTGGTGACGATCTCGTTCGCGCTTCCCCACAACGGCGAAGCCAACGGCTGGCAGGTGCTGACCGGATCCGCATCGGCCCAAGCCGAAACGATCACCCTTCCCTCGCGCATCTTTCTGGTGCTGGCCGCGGTGTTCGGGATCGTGCTGTCGATGCTGGCGCTGGTGACCCGACGATGGGTGCTGGCCTGGGTTGCCAGCGCGGGATGCACGCTGGCCATCGTCTTCGGTGTGCTCGCCGTGTGGTCGCGGCAGACCCTCGACCCCGCCGCCGGGGGGGCCGGCCCGGGCGCCGGTCTGTTCCTGGGCTGGGCGGCGATGACCGTCCTTGCCTACCACTGGCTCAACGTGATCTGGGCACGCTCGTCCCAGATGCTCGAGGCCGAAGCGGCCCGTCGCGCCGCCGAATCCGAGCTGCCCGAGCAGTTCCTGCACCGGCTCCCTCCACCCCGCGAGGACGAGAAGTAGGCGTCCGAGCACTCCGGCGCGCACCACGCCGGGCACCTTGCGGGGGAAGGAGGCGTTCGGTGGTCCCACGCGGCCAAGGCCGCGCAGGCGCCGCTGCCCAAGAAGGACCGTCAGAGCAGGGTTTGCCAGTACGACCAGAAGGCCTGCGCCACCAGGGCGAGTACGGTCAGCGCCCAGACCGTGGGGAGCACCGTATGCAGACGGTGCAGCCGCTGCCACAAGCGCGCCGGCCGGTCTTTTTGCACCACCTCGAGGTGCAGCAGGCAATACCACCAGCAGAGCACAGTGACCAGCCACACCACCATGCAGTACGGGCACAACGCTTCGATCCGGTAGAGGCTCTGGAAGATCAGCCAGTGCACGAAGGCGACCGCCGCGGTCAGGCCGGTGAACAGGCCGTTCCAATACCAGCGCGGCAGGCCGGCCCCGGCCAGGACCGCTACGCCGGTGGTGAGCACCACTGTGAAACCCACCAGCCCCAGCAGCGGATTGGGAAAACCGAACAGTTCCGCTTGCCACGAGGTCATGATCGACCCGCAGCTGATGACCGGGTTGATGCTGCACGAAGGCCGATAGGTCGGATCGGCCACTACGGCGAGCTTTTCGAGGGTGAGCACCGACGAGGCCACCAGGCCCGCGGTGCCGCCGACACTGAGAATCGCGCCCACCCCGGTGCTGCCGAGCCTCCGACTCGTCGCCGCGTCGGTGACCGTCGCCGCCCGCGTCGGGGCGCTCACGCGGCGAGCGCCGCGTCGATCCGGGCCTTGAGTTGTTCGTAGGTGGGCATGGGAGGCAGCTCGACGCCGTTGAGGAACAGCGTCGGTGTGCCCTGCACACCGAGGGCGAGTCCGGCGTCGAAATCGCGGTCCACGCGTGCGCTGACGGCGGGATCGTTGACCTCGCGCTCGAAGACGGCCATATCCATCCCGAGCTGTTCGGCAAAACCCCAGAATACTTTCTCCTGGGATTGGCTCGACTCACCCCATTGCGCCTGGGTTTGATACATGAGTTGGTACATCGGTTCGAGGCGGCCCTGCCGGGCCGCGGCCTCGACGACCCGGGCCGCGAGATGGCTGTTGGTGTGGCTGGGAATGGGGAAGTAGCGGATGCCCAGGTCGATCCGTCCGGCGTATTCGCTGCGGATCTGTTCCATCACCGGGTACAACGCGCGGCAGGACTCGCATTCGAAATCGAGGAATTCGACGAGCTGGACCTTGTCGTCGGGGGCGGTGGACAGAGTGCGGATCTCCGGTGTCCACACCGGTGTCGCGGCGGCGCCGGGTGTTTCCGGGTCGTTCGTGCCGGCCCTGTTGGTGTAGAGCAACACCGACAGCAACACCACGAACAGGGCCACCAGGGCCGCGGACACTTTCACATGGGTCGTCAGGTTCATGCTTTCGTCCGTCTCGGTACCGGGGGAGCGAGCCGGTAGCGTCACCGACCAACCGTAAAACTACGTTACATAGTAGATGGGTTAGGGTGGACTCCGATCAGCGCCCTTTCGCGTTCTCTCGACAGGCCACCGCGCCGGACACCGCGCCGGGGTAGGGAGCCGAGAAAGTATGCCCTCATGACCAGACTCCTCGCGATCTTCGTCGCGGCTGCCGCGGTGCTGCTGCTCGGCGTCGCGCCCGCGCAAGCCCACAGCACGTTGATCGGTTCGACTCCCGCCGCCGACGCCGCGGTGGCAAGTTCCCCGGACGGAATCGAACTCGAATTCAACCAACCCATCAACCCCGCGTTCGCCACCGTGACCCTCACCGACGGTGCGGGCACGCAACGGGGAAGTTCCGAGGCGATCGTCGACGCAGAACGGGTGCGGCTGGCCATCCCCGAGCCCTTGACCGCAGGGGAGTACCCCGTCGGCTACCGGGTCGTCTCCGCCGACGGCCATCCCATCACCGGCTCCTACGCCTTCACCGTCACCGCGGCGGCCGGGCAGGCACCGACCGCCGACGCCCCACCGGCATCGTCCCCCGCGTCGGTCGCGGCCGAGCCCGAGACCACCGGGACGCAGGCCACCTCCGAGGACGCGCAGTCCTCGGGCTCGTCGATTCCGTTGCTGCTGGGGTTCGCCGTCCTGGGGGTGCTGGCCCTCGCCGGGGGCACCTGGGCGGCGATGCGCGCCTTCCGGAAGAGCTGACCAGGGTTCCCCCGCGGAGGTGACTGCGCGCAGTCGCCTCCGCGCTGCGTCTCTACGCAAGCACCGCGACTCCTTGAAATTTCGGGTTCCCTGACTTTTAATTCAGGGAAACCTTGGGAGGGTGGATGACGCTGACGCTACATCTCGGACAAGTGCAGCGGTGGCGCCGTTGGACGCTTCTCGGCCCGGCCTTCGTCGCCTCCATCGCCTACGTCGATCCGGGTAACGTCGCCTCCAACGTCAGTGCCGGGGCCCAGTTCGGCTACCTGCTGGTGTGGGTGATCGTGGTTGCCAACGTCATGGCGGCGCTGGTGCAATACCTGTCCGCCAAACTGGGTCTGGTCACCGGCAGGTCGTTACCCGAGGCACTGCGCGAGCGCATGTCCCGCCCGGTGCGCTTGGCGTACTGGGGGCAGGCGGAACTGGTCGCCATGGCCACCGACCTGGCCGAGGTCATCGGCGGCGCCATTGCCCTGAACTTGTTGTTCGACCTCCCACTGTTCACCGGAGCGCTGATCACCGGGGCGGTCTCGCTGCTCCTGCTGCTGGTGCAGGACACGCGCGGTCAGCGCGGCTTCGAACGGGTGATCACCGGTCTGTTGCTGGTCATCGCGATCGGATTCGTCACCAGCATCTTCGTTGCCCCACCCCCCGCCCACGCCGTGGCCGCAGGACTCGTGCCGCGCTTCGACGGCGCCGAATCGGTGCTGCTGGCCGCGGCCATGCTCGGGGCGACCGTGATGCCGCATGCGGTGTACCTGCACTCGGGTCTGGCCCGGGACCGCCACGGCCATCCCGAGCCCGGTCCGCGACGGGCCATGCTGCTGCGGGTCACACGCTGGGATGTCGGACTGGCCATGGTGGTGGCGGGCACGGTGAATCTGGCCATGTTGCTCACGGCCGCGACGACGTTGCAGGGCCGGGAGGGGGTCGATTCGATCGAGGGGGCGCACACGGCGCTGGGCCTAGAGCTCGGCTCGACCGTGGCGCTGCTGTTCGCGCTGGGCCTGTTGGCCTCCGGGTTCGCCTCGACCTCGGTCGGTGCCTACGCCGGGGCCTTGATCATGGACGGGCTGCTGCGCCGACGGATACCGCTGCTGGCGCGGCGCCTGATCACCCTGGTGCCGGCGTTGGTGGTGGTTGCGCTCGGGACGGATCCGACCCGGGCACTGGTGCTCTCGCAGGTGGTGCTCTCGTTCGGTATTCCTTTTGCGTTGATTCCTCTGGTGCGTCTGACCAGCGATCGGGCGCTGATGGGCAGCGATGTCAACCATCGGCTCACCACCACGGTGGCGTGGGTCATTGCCGCCACGATCACCGCGCTCAATCTGGTGTTGATCTATCTGACGGTGCGGCCCTGACCGCGTCCGTCCCGACACTCCGGATCAGGGCCGGGGCCGTTTCGAGGGGTCTTGGCGCCGGTTATCGACGATGCGGATCTCGTCGTTGATCCGAGTACGCAGCCGACGCAGGGCCAGCAGCGACACTGCTATGCCGGCCAGGACACCGACAAGGAGCACCCACGTCAGCGACACCTCGAGCCCGAACAGGCGGACACCGGCCACCGCGGCACCGGCGCAACCGGCGACCACCGCCAGGCGAGCCGCGGCATAGAGGAACACCAGACGGGACAGACGCATCGTCGACGACTGTTTCATGCTCACTCCTTGATTGCCGACCCGGACGGCGCCGGTCCGGGTCCTGGCAGGTCCACCGGGTCAGTTCATCGGTAAGGGTGCGGCGCCTCGGGCCGTGAGCAGTTGCTCCATGGCCGTCGATTCCGCTTGCTGGGTGTCGGTGATCTGTCGCGCCAGCGTCGTGACCACCTGTTCGGTGGTGTTGGCCGCGGCGTAGCGCGCCATCGGCAGGCCGCCTTGGTGGTGTCGAAGCAGCAGTTGCAGGTACAGGGTGTCGAAGGCGGGCCCGGTGGTGCCTCGGAGCGTGTCGAGTTCGGAGGGGGTGGCCATCCCGGGCATCCGTGATCCTTGCATTCCCGGCCCGGGCGGGCTCCCCGCGTGCTCGGTCATTGCTGGCATCGTCTCGGCGCCGGCCTCGGGGGCGCGCATCCAGGTCATCGGTTCTCCGGACGCCTGCAGCGGTCGGTCCCACACGGCCAGCCAGCCCTGCATCATGCCCCATTGGCTCTGCTGGGTGGTGAGCACGTCGTAGGCCAGGGTGCGCACCGCCGGGTCGGTAGCGTTGGTCAACGCCATCGTCGACATTTCCACCGCCTGGCTGTGGTGCACCGACATGTCCTGCGCGAAGCCCACCTCGACCGAGTCCTGTGCGGGCGAATCGGGATGACCGCCTCTCAATCCCGAGGCGCCGATACCGAGATAGACGCCGACGACGAGCGCGAACACTCCCACCGCGAGCGTGCGGCCGAGTCGGGCCCATCCACCGGGGGCGGGAGCGGCCGGAGCAGCGGGAGCGGGGGTGTTGCCGGTCTCAGCCATTGCCGGGTTCGAGGTTCGAGCCCCTCGACGGGGCGGCGGGGGCGGACTGCTGGCCCACGGTCATGGGTACGGCGTCCGGCCCCGGCGCAGACGCATCGAACGGCGGCGGAGCGCTCGGATCGAAACTGCCCGGCGTGGTGGAGCAGGTGGCTCCTGCCTCCGGATGGGTGTTGGGGTTTCGACGCAGGGCGGTGAGGAACTGGTCGAGTCGATCGTCTTCGGAGTCATCGAGCGCGAGACGGTGGCCCCAGGACTGCACCGAGATCGCGGACGGCAGGCCCGGATACGGCGAGAGCAGGGTGTAGGGCTGGCCGTCGACCTTCGCCTCCAACGTCGACACCTCGTCCCCGGCGACCTTCTGCGGGTCGTAGGTAATCCACACCGCGCCGTGTTCGAGCGAATGCACCGCGTTCTCGCTGCGGATCGGTTCGGGATAGACCGTGCCGGTACAGGTTGCCCAGAACTGATCGTGCGGGCCCCCCATCGGGGGGCTCTGGTCGTAGGCCACCCGCTGGGGCGCTTGCACGTGTGCTCCGGCCGGGTACTCGATCTTTTCCACCCCGTCGATCGCGGTGGACGGATCGGGGTTGTCCGCGCTGGGGATGTACTTCTGGGCCTCGGCGCGCTGGGAGACCTTCGGGACGAGGGTGAATGCGATAGCCCCGATCAGGGCCACGATCGCCACGGCAGCGCCGATCATCAGCCACGGCACCCGGCGCGAGTCGGTCAGAGTGAGCGGTCCCGGTCGCGTGCGGGGCGCCGGTGACTTCGATTTGTGTGAGCTGTTCACCGCGTTTGCCTTCCTCGGCACCGATAAGCCATCACCCCACAGTAAATACTATGAATCATAGTTTTCGATGAGGGGTTGCCGGTCGGCCGTCACCGGGCCGGCGCGGCGGCTATGCCATCCGCGACAGGTCCGTCGCAGGGACACCTCGTTGCTGCAGCCACCGGGTCGGATCGACCTTCGTACCTGCCGGATCCGTGGTCTCGAAGTGCAGGTGCGGACCGGTGGACTGACCGCGGTTGCCGACGGTGGCGATCTGCTCACCGGCTTGTACACGCTGTCCCACCGCGACCAGCGTTTCGTTGATGTGGCCGTAGGTACTGGTGGACCCGTCCTCGTGCCGGACCTGGACCCACAGGCCGAATCCGGAGGCCGGGCCGGAGTCGATCACGGTGCCCGAGGCGGCAGCGTAGACCGGGGTGCCGATGCTGTTGGCGATGTCCAGACCGGCGTGGGACGAGCCCCATCGGGGCCCGAACGCGGAGGTCAGGGTGCCCGAGACCGGGGCGACGGCGAGGGGCTGCGAGGTCGGCGCGGTCCAGGGCGTCGCACCGACCGGCGCCGCCGCGGCCGGCGGCGGGGCCGGAACAGTCGCGGCAGGGGGCGGGGCCGGAACAGTCGCGGCAGGGGGTGCTATCGCGGAAAAGTTCGGAACTGCGGCGAGCTGGTCGAGCACCGCCTCGACTTCCGGCAGGGCCGCCAGCGCGGCGAGTTCGGCCGGCACCGGGGCCGGTGCGGGGGCGGCCTGCACGCCGTCGGACGTCGGCCGGGCTGCAGCGGTGCCGGGAGCAAGCAGCTGTGATCCCACGATCAGCAGTGCGCCAGTGGCAACCGTCGAGGCATACGTCGCGGTCCCGGTGCGGTTCGTCGGGGCCCGATGTCGTCCCCCACACCGCGTGGGCTCGCGCCCGTCGACCGCGTCTATATCGAGAAGGTAACGGTCTTGGTTCCGACTGGATGCGTGGTGCCGTCCCACAATAATGCTCCTGACGTGCTCTTTCGATGTATGTCCGTCGTTGCGATGACGGATAAGATAACGAAACGATATACGATGACGGCCCTAAAAACTACTTCGCTTAGTAGTTCATGGGGCGGTAGCGTTCCGACGACGGGGGAGCAGGAACAACACCGCGGCCGCGACAGCGACCGCCTCGGGGGCAGCACCGAGCCGGGTCGCCCAGGTCAGTCGGGTACTGACGGGCAGCTCGCCGACAAGGACATCGGCGGTGAACATCGCGCTGCGGTCGGTGACGGTGCCCTCGGGGTCGATCAGCGCGCTGACCCCGCTGGTGGCCGCGACCACCACCGACCGTCCGTGCTCGACCGCGCGGAGCCGAGACATGGCCAGTTGCTGGTAGGTCATCTCGGTGCGGCCGAAGGTCGCGTTGTTGGTGGGCACCACCAGCAGCTCGGCGCCTGCCCGCACCGACTCGGCGACCGCCTCATCGAAGGCGACCTCGTAGCAGGTCGCCACCCCCACCGGGACACCGTTGAGATCGACCCGGCCGTCGCCCTCTCCGGGGACGAAGCGGCCGGCCTGCGCGGCGGCCGGCCACACTCGTTCGACCATTGGGCGCAGCGGCAGATATTCCCCGAACGGCACCAGTCGCTGCTTGAGGTGTCGGTCTCCGGGACCTGTCACCGGATCCCACACCAGCGCGCTGTTACTGCTGGTGCCGTCACCGTTGTCGAGCACGGCACCGACGAGGATGGGTACGCCGATGGCGGCAGCGGCATCATCGATCGCGGCGCGGGCATCACGGTGTCGCAGCGGATCGATGTCCGAGGAGTTCTCCGGCCACACCACCAGCTGCGGCCGGGGCAGGCGGCCCGCCACCACGTCTGCGGCGAGCCGTTCGGTCGCCGCGACATGATTATCGAGCACGGCCCGACGTTGGGCGTTGAACTCCAATCCCATCCGCGGCACGTTCCCCTGCACGGCCGCGACCGTGACCGTGGGGGAGCTCGCGGAGTCGGCCACCGCGACCAGCGGCACCGCCACCAACGGGACCACACTCAGCAGCATCCAGCCCACCGCGACCGTCGGCCGCCGCTCACGCACACCGATCACCACTGCGACCACCGTGGTGCCGATCAGCGCGACGGCGAATCCCACGCCGGCCGCCCCGGCCAAAGAGGCCAGCTGCAGCAGCGGACCCTCGGTCTGTCCGAAGGCAAGTCGTCCCCAGGGAAAGCCTCCGAACGGGATCCGGGCGCGCAGCGCTTCGGTGAGCACCCAGGCGGCAGCAATCGACACCGGCGCGCCCGGGCGACGGCCGAGTGCAGCGGCCAGCGCCCCGAAGACACCGACCGCCAGTGCCTCGACCGCCGCAAGCGCCAACCAGGGCACTGATCCGACGTACACCCCGACCCAGGGCAGCAACGGCAGAAAGAACCCCAGTCCGGCCAGATAGCCGTAGCCGAAACCGGCGCGCACGGTTCGGCCGCGCAGCACGGCGGTGAGCACGGCAACGGCGAGCGGAGCCAGCCACCATCCCGGGCGGGGCGGAAAACTGGCATAGAGCATCAGCCCGGCCAGAATCGACGCCGCAGCGCGCACCAGCACCGCCCACCGCGGCCCCCGGCGCGGTACCGCGAAGGCAGCGGGCGCCGCGGCGCCGGTCCCCTCACTCATTGGAGATTCACGGCACGGAGATTTCACGGCACAGGGCGCGTCAGTTCAGTCCGGCGTAGGAGTGCAACCCGGAGACGACCATATTGATGATGAACAGGTTGAACAGCATGGCCACAAAACCGGTGATGTTGATCCAGGCCGCCCGGGTCTCGCGCCAGCCGGCGGTGGCCCGAGCGTGCAGATACGCCGCGTAGATCACCCACGCGATGAACGAGACGGTTTCTTTCGGGTCCCACCCCCAGAACCGGCCCCACGCGGCCTCGGCCCAGATCGCGCCGAGGATGACCCCGGCCCCAAACAGGGGGAAGGCGAAGATCGTCGTGCGGTAGGCGAGACGGTCGAGGGCACGGGCGTCCGGGAGCCGGTGCATGAGCCGGGCCAGCCGGGTCTCCGGGCGTTTTTCGGCGTGCAAGGCCAGCAGAAACAGTGTGCTGGCCACCCCGGAGACGAGGAACACTCCGCTCGAGACGGACACGATCGAGACGTGGATCGGTAGCCAGAACGACTGTAGCGCCGGCACCACCGGGGCGGCGTCGGCGTAGAGCACGGTGCCGGCGACAAACAGCAGCAGCAGTACCGGGATGAGCGCGAAGGTCCACAGCACGCGCAGCGCCGGGCGGCGCAGCACGATCAGACCGGCCAGGACTCCCACCGCGCAGGTGACGGTGACGAACTCGTACATGTTGCCCCACGGGAAGCGTGCGGTGGCCAGCCCGCGCAGCACCATCGAGCCGATGTGCAAGAACAACCCCACCGCCAGGACGCTGACACCCATGCGGCCGAGCCGGTCCGACAACTCCCGCCGAACCGGCTCGGCGACCCGGCCCGGTCCCTCGGGTGCGGGGGCCCCGGTGGCGGCGGGCACGAGGGCAGGCGCGGTGCGGCGTCCCCGCACGGCCGCGAACTCTGCGACGAACAACACCAACGCCAGCAGATAGACAGCGAAGGCGGTTTCGAAGCTCAGGTCGGAGTAGCGGGCGAGGGTCTCGTCGATCGGCATGCGTTATCGATCCTTCTGAGCAGGAAGAGGAGTGTCGGGGAGCAGGCGCTGGCAGATCTCGGTGAACTCCGAGCCCCACCCGGCCTGATCGGTGCGGGCCAATCCGCCGAGTTCGATGGCGGTGCCGGTGCCGTCGGGGCGTAGTCGCACCCAGATCCGCCGACGCTTGATCACGAGCGAGGCCAGGAGCCCGCCCATCATGGTGATCGCGAAGACCAGCACCCAGTTCTGGGCGGGGTCGTGGGAGACCTGCAGGTAGGCGAATTCTTCGGCGCCGTCGAACCGCACCGTCGTGCCGTCGGCAAGAGTCGTCGACTCTGCGGGCCGCAGGTTGACCCGGGCCTGTTTGACCAGCCGACCCTGATTGATCATTTCGGAGTTCAGCTTGAAGATCGACTGCGGGATCCCGGTGTCCAGCCCGGTATCGCCCTTGTAGATGTCGATGGCCACGGCCGGGTCCAACATGTCGGGAAACGCCGAGGTCAGCAAGGTACCGTCGAACGCTGCGGTGGGGGCGAACAACCCTTCGAGCGCAATCTGGTTGCGGCGGCGCTCGTCCGGATCCGGATAGGTACCGCCGGGCGGGTCGAAACGCATGGCTCCGCTGCTGAGGAACGTGGTGGCGTCCTCGGGGGCGAACTGCAACGTTTCGGTGCGTTGCTGCCCGTCGGGGAAGGTCACGGTGAACCGGGGCGCGTAGCCGTGGCCGGTGAGGTAGACCCGTTCGTCCCCGAGCCGCAGCGGTTCGTTGACCCGCAGTCGGTGCTGCTGCCACCGATCGGTACCCAGGTCTTCTCCGCTTTGATAGGAGATGTTCGAGGTGAACATCTCCGCTTGGCCGTTGTCGAGGTAATCGGCAGAAAAGTCCTCGACTTTCAGGCAGAAGGGATCGAGCCCGGTTCCGTCGGTGGCGGTGCCGGCGCGGAACGAGTCGTATACCGCCGGGGAGGTGTTGCAGAATCCCGGACCGCCGTCGGCGATGACGATCACCGCGCCCTCGTATCCGAGCAACCGGCCGGTGGCCACCGCCACCAACAACCCGACCAGGGAGAAGTGGAAGACCAGGTTGCCGGCTTCGCGCAGATAACCCTTTTCAGCAGAAATCTCTTGCTGCCCGTCGTCCCCAGTGCGGGTGAGCGTCCGCCAGCCCCGCAGCACGGTCTGTACCTGCGCGCCGGTGTCGTCGATGGGGGCGTCGAGCCGCCCCTGCTGGTGATGCGGCAGCCGGGACAGATTGCGCGGTACCGCCACCGGATCACTGCGCAGCGCGCGCAGATGCTCACGCAGGCGCGGAAGCAGACACCCGATGAGCGAGATCATCAGCAGCGCGTAGATGGCGGTGAACCAGAAGCTGGCGAACACGTCGAACAGTTCGAGCCGGTCCAGGAGCGGGCCCAGGACCGGGCGGGCGGCGATGTACTCGTCGACCTTGCCGGCGTTGAGGTTGCGTTGCGGTAGCAGCGCCCCGGGGATCGCGGCGACCGCGAGCAGGAACAGCAGCACCAACGCGGTGCGCATCGAGGTGAGCTGGCGCCACAGGTTCCGGGCCTGCGCGACGGCGCGGCGCCACGGAGCAGGACTCGGAAGCGAGGAGGGTGCCGGATTGCGGTCGGTGACGGTCATATCGGCAGCACCACGCTGGTGACGAACTCGTCACGGATCCACGCGATGAACAGCTCCCATGCTCCGGTCAGCAGAGCGACGCCGACCGCCAGGAGCATCACGCCGCCGACGATTTGAATGGTGCGGGAATGGCGGCGCAGCCATCCGACACCGCGCAGCGCCGAGGACGAACCGAAGGCCAAGGCGATGAACGGCAGTCCCAGTCCCAGGCAGTACGCGACGATCAACACCACTCCGCGGACGGCGGTGGTGCCTTCGGTGCCGGCCGCCACCGACAGCACGCCCGCCAACGTCGGACCCAGGCACGGGGTCCATCCCAGCGCGAAGACCCCCCCGAGCAGCGGGGCGCCGGCGAGCGAGGAGATGCGCCGGGGCGCAAAGCGGGTGTCCTTCTGCAACGCCGGAATCAGGCCGATAAACGCCAGGCCCATCACGATGGTGACCACCCCGCCGAGGCGTTGGAGCAGTTCCTGGTTGATCCGCAGTGCCCCGATCACCCCGAACACCGAGGCGGTGGCCAGCACGAACACCACGGTGAAACCGGCGACGAACAGGCCGGCGGCGCCGGTGACCCGCCACCGACCCGCCGTGCTCACACCGGCCGTGCTCACACCGGCCGTGCTCACACCGGCCGTGCTCACACCGGCCGTGCTCACACCGGCGGTGCCGACACCGGCCGTGCTCACACCGGCGGTGCCGACACCGGCAGGGGTCAGGGCTGGCGCTTCGGCGCCGGCGACGCCGGCCAGATACGACAGGTAGCCCGGTACCAGGGGCACCACGCACGGGGAGGCGAACGAGATCAGCCCGGCCAACAGACAGGCGCCCACCGCCAACAGCAGCGGCCCGGACGCGGCCGCGGTTTGGAAACTCGCCCCGATCCCCTGGGCGAGCACAGTCACCGTCACTGTTCGGCCGCCACTCGTTCGATGACCGGCTGCAGGTCTTCGGTCAGCAGGGCCCGCAGGAACACCGCTGCCACCCGGTGCTGCCGGTCGAGGACGAGGGTGGACGGGATGACGCTGGTGGGAAAGGCGCCGCCGAGGGCGGTCAACGTCGCCATCGGCGGGTCGTAGATCGACGGGTAGGAGACGTTGTTGTCGATGACGAAGTCCTGGGCCTTGTCGCGCTGGGGATCGCGGACGTTGATGCCGAGAAATTGCACCCCCAGATCCTGGGTGGCGGTGTAGGCGCGTTCGAGATCGTCGGCTTCGCTGCGGCACGGGGCGCACCACTGCCCCCACAGGTTGAGCACGACCACCTGGCCGGCGTAGTCGGCCAGATCGACGGTGACGCCGTCGGTCATCAGGTCCGGGCCGAAGAGCGCGCCGAGGGTGCCGCGGTCGACCGGCGGATCGTAGAAGATGTCGGTTTGACCGCCGGGGGCGACGAAATCGAAGGTGCCGCCTTGGGCGACGGCATCGGAGCCAGTGCCGCAGGCGCTCACCCCGACCAGCATCATCACGGCGAGAACCACCCGGCCCAGCAACCGAGCTACCGGTCCGCCGGCCGGCTTCGCGCCGGTCATCGCAGCAGCCCGGTCACCGCGGCTCGGACCTGGTCCGGGCCTGTGAACACCGCGGGATCGGTGATCCGGTCCACCGAACCGTCCCGCTGCAGAAGAAAGGTCAGGGGCAACACCGGTGGGCCGGCCAGTGCCTGCTGTGCCCGGTCGTCGGTGTCGACGAACGAGGGGTAGCCGAGGCGCAGGTCGGCCATCAGCGTCGCAGCGGACCCCGCGGTGTCCTGCACGTTGATTCCGATCACCCGCACCGCACCGGGCTCGCGGGCGTACGCATCGAGCACGGGCATCTCTTGTCGGCACGGTCCGCACCACGACGCCCACACGTTGAGCAGGGCCGGTTCCCCCGCCAGGGCGTCGCCGAGATCGACGGGGCGGTCCGAGCCCACACAGCGCACCGTCACCTTCGCCAGGGGGCCGGCACCGGCGGCGCCCGTGCCGGTCGGGCAGGGCGGCGTCGCGCCCGGGGCGGGCTGGGCACCGCCCGCCGGGGCAGACAGTGCAGATATCTCGGCCGGCTGTAGCCCGGAATCGGCGGTGGTCACGGCGTCGTCCTCCCGTTGGGGCCACAGCGCCACCACGAGCACGGCGATGACGAATAAAGATGTGATCGACCATGCAGCTCTGGCGGACATGTGAGCCCTCTCCGTTGTCGTCCGGCCGAAATACTACGCGAGATAGTATTTTGGTCGGACGACCGGTCGGGATCAGCAGCACATCATGGCCGCACACATCTGACATGCGCCGCTCAGCATCATCACGTGGCATTCCCAGAGGGCCTGCAGATCGGCGAGCATTTCCTGCATGTTCACCTCCTTTCGGGGTCACGATGCACCACGTTCGCACATCTACTGTCTACGTACGTAGATAGTAGATGTGGGGATAGTAGATGTGGGGCAGACACACTGGCCCGCGGATCGCCCAGAAAGAACCGCTCATGCCGAACACGACCGGTTCCCCTCCGCCGCGGCACCCGTGCCCGGTCTGTGGGGGATTCACCCACCCTGCGGCCGTAGAGGACTACCTCGCGGCGCTCTACCGACTGACCGGCCGCCGCGAAGACACCTCGACCACGGCGCTGGCCACCCGTCTGGGCTGGCCGCTGCCGACGGTGTCGACCATGCACCGCCGCCAGGGCGCCGCCGGCCTGATCGTCCATCCCACGACCCATCGGACGGAATTGACCGGCCACGGCCGTCACCACGCGAGAAATGTGGTGCGGCGGAACCGCCTGGTGAAGACCTTCTTGGCGGAGCGGCTGTCCCTGCCGTGGACCGAACTCCCGATCGAGGCCGACCGACTCGAACATGCTGTCGGCATGCGGCTCGAGGCCCGGCTCGACCGGGCCCTGGGATACCCGCGGTCGGATCCGTTCGGCAGCCCCATCCCGCTCCCGGCCGAAGATCAGGGCGAGTCGTGGCCCGATCTTCTGACCGCCGTCCTGCCGTGTCGACGATTCACCGTTCTGCGCATCGCCGATCACGACCCGGCAGTGCTCGAACTGCTGGCCGAAGCCCACATCGGCCTGCACACCGTCCTGACCGACGTGGTGTTCGATCCGGACACCGACCTGGTGTGCTTCGACAGCGCCCGCCACCGGCACATCCTTCCGCTCGCCTGCGCTCAGCAGGTGCACGGTCGATCCGGATGACAGGAAAGAACGGCGTGGCCGCCCGCGGACGCGTCCGGGATGGTGCCCGACTTACCCTGGGAGGACGGCAGACACGGAGGCGGAGGCAACGGTGCGGGTGAAGGGGTTCGGTGAACTCGAGGCCGTGGTGATGGACCGGATCTGGGCGCGCGACGGCACCACCACGGTCCGACAAGTCTTCGACGGTCTCGCCGCGCACCGCGACATCGCCTACACCACGGTGATGTCGACGATGGACAACCTGCACCGCAAAGGGTGGCTGGCACGGGTCCGCACCGGCAAGGCATTCACCTACTGGCCGACACTGAGCCGGGAACAGCACACGGCTCGGCTGATGCGGGAGGTGTTCGACGCGGGCGGGCAGGCCGATCTGGTGTTGACCCACTTCGTCGAGCAAATGAATGCGGAGGAATCGGCAAGCCTGCGTCAGGCGTTGCGCCGATTGGCTGCCGACGAGGACACCTCGTGATCCCTGTCGTCTGCCTGCTGCTCTACGCCATCGCCGTGGCCGTGGTCGGCCCCCTGATTCTGGCACGGCTGACCGCCGCCGGAATCGCCCCGCGCTTGGGTGTGGCCGCCTGGCTGAGCGCAATGGCGGGTGTGTTCGTCGCCGCAGCGGCCGCCGTGGCGATTGCCCTCGTCGCGCTGGGTAGGAGTGGTGACGCCGCTCGAGGGAGCGTCGACTGTTTCGGTGTGCTTTCGACAAGCGTCGGTGAGTACTCGGGCGCAGGCATGCGCCTGTTGTCCGGAACCATGCTGTCCGCGGGGACGGTCGTTGGTGCGATCGGGACGTGGCGGATCTGTCGGGGCGTGGGGCGCAGACGAGCCCGCGCCCATGAACACGCTCGCCTGGCCCGGATGATCGGACGTCGCATCCCCGACCTCGACGCAGTGGTGATCGACTCCGATGAACCGGTGGCGTACTGCATAGCCGGACGCGAAAGGTCGGTGGTGATCACCCGTGGCACGCTGTCGGTGCTCGCGCCCCGGCAACTCGCCGCCGTCCTGGCTCACGAGCGAGCCCATCTCGACNGTCGCCTCTTTATCGAGTCGGCGCCACCGAGATCGGACACCTGCTCGAGATGTGTGCCGACGACGTGGCAGTCCGAGGACAGGGAAGGCGCGCCCTACTCGGCGGTTTGCTTGCTCTGGGTGGGCATCCGGTCCCGGAAGGGACACTCGGGGCCGGCGGTGAGGTCACCGCCCGCGCCACTCGCCTGGTCAGCCCGCCTCCGCCGCTCGTTCGCCTCGGCGTCACCGCCCTCCTCGGGGCCGCCATCGTCACTGTCTTTGCAGTTCCGCTGATGTGCACCTTGATGGATTGAGGGACTGGGTTCACCCGAGAACTTGGGGCCGACACGGCCGGATCGATACATACCAGGACAGCGACCTTGTTATCGTCGAATTACGATATAACCCCCTTAGAGCGATATTAGGTGCGCGCCGAACCCTCGCTGTCTTCCCGGACCGGTCGTAGGTGGGCGGCTGAAAGGTGCTCATGAATTTACTCGCGTCCGCTCTGCAGGCCGTCGGCCTGTTTCTCGCGACAAACATCGACGACATCATCGTGTTGTCGCTGTTCTTCGCCCGAGGGTCCGGAGTTCGGGGCACCACCAGGTCGATTCTGTTGGGGCAATACCTGGGATTCGGCGCCATCCTCGCCGCCTCCGTTCTGGTCGCGGTGGGGGCAACGACCTTCTTGCCGGAGGAGGCAATCGCCTATTTTGGTCTGATTCCTCTGCTTCTGGGCGTGTACGCCGCCTGGCGGGCATGGCGGGGGCGAGAGGACGACGACGAGCAGAAAACCGCCGGTAAGAAGGTCGCTGTCTCGACGGTGGCCGCGGTCACGTTCGCCAACGGAGGCGACAACATCGGGGTCTACGTCCCGGTGTTCGTCACCGTGGGCCTCCCTGCCGTGGTGGCCTACTCGATCGTCTTTCTGGCCCTGGTTTCCGTCCTCGTTGTGACGGCGCGCTATGTCGCCACCCGCAAGGCGATCGCCGAAGTCCTCGAGCGCTGGGAGCACGTGCTGTTTCCGATCGTGTTGATCGGTCTCGGCGTGTTCATTCTCGTCGAGGGTGGCGCGTTCGGGCTGTGAGAGCTTCGGGGCCATCACTGGCCGGAGAGGGTGCGTGAGTCGTGCGGCGCCTCCGATGACACGGCAGCCGACTCCGACTACCCATATCGTTGAGAACCGGTTATTATCGCCATATGACGATCAATGATGTCGGTTGTCGTGCCGACGAATCCGTGGGTTCGGCGGTGGCGTTGTTCCACAGCCTCTCCGACGGCACCCGCCTGGCCATCGTGCGCCGTCTCGCCGGCGGCGAGGCGCGCGTGGCGGACCTGGTCGGAGAACTCCACATGGCGCAGTCGACGATTTCCGCGCACGTGGCGTGCCTGCGGGACTGCGGCCTGGTGCAGGGCCGACCCGAGGGCCGGCAGGTGTTCTACTCGCTGACCCGACCGGAACTGCTCGATCTGCTGGCTTCGGCCGAAACCCTCCTGGCCGCCACGGGCAACGCCGTCGCACTGTGCCCGAACTACGGCACCGACACCGAGGTGACGGCATGAGCGACGCCTGCGGGTGCGGCAGCGACGAACCCCGCGTCGAGGGTGAGGAAGAGCACGAGCCCGACAAATGGTGGCAGGTCACCGAGATCCGGGCGGCCGCCGTCGCCGGGCTGCTGCTGGTCGCCGCCCTGATCGTGGGGTGGGCCGACGGCCCCCGCCCGGTGAAGCTGACCCTCGAAGCCCTGGCGCTGATCGTCGCCGGCTACACCTTCGTTCCCTCCACGCTCAAGAGACTGGCCCGCGGCAAGATCGGCGTCGGGACCCTGATGACGATCGCCGCCGTCGGCGCCGTGCTGCTCGGCGAGGTCGGCGAGGCCGCGATGCTCGCCTTCTTGTTCGCCATCAGTGAGGGTCTCGAAGAATACGCGGTCACCCGCACCCGCCGCGGCCTGCGCGCCCTGCTGAATCTGGTCCCGGATACCGCCACCGTGCTGCGCGGCGGCCGCGAACAGACCGTGTCCCCCGCGGAGTTGGTGCTCGGGGAGATCATGATCGTCAAACCCGGGGAGCGGCTCGCCACCGACGGCACCATCCGCACCGGGCGCACCGCCCTGGACACCTCGGCGATCACCGGGGAATCGGTGCCGGTCGAGGTCGGACCCGGCGACGAGGTGTTCGCCGGGTCGATCAACGGCACCGGCGTGCTCGAGGTCGAGGTCACCGCCGGCGCGCAGGACAACTCGCTGGCCAAGATCGTCAAGATCGTCGAGGCCGAGCAGTCCCGCAAGGGCGAGGCCCAGCGCCTGGCCGACAAGATCGCCAAGCCCCTGGTCCCGGGGGTGATGGTCGCCGCAGCGTTGATCGCCGCGATCGGCAGTATCTTCGGCGATCCGCTGGTGTGGATCGAACGCGCCCTCGTCGTGCTGGTCGCCGCGTCCCCGTGTGCGCTGGCCATTGCGATCCCGGTGACCGTGGTCGCCGCGATCGGCGCCGCCTCCAAGCTCGGCGTCCTGGTCAAGGGCGGCGCCGCCCTCGAAGCAGTGGGCCGCATCCGCGGGATCGCGCTGGACAAGACCGGCCCCCTGACCCGCAACAAGCCGGTCGTCAGCGAGGTCGCCACCACGAACGGTGCCATCCGCGACGAGGTGCTCGCGGTGGCCGCCGCGCTCGAGGCGCGCAGCGAACACCCCCTTGCCGCAGCGATCCTCGCCGCCGTCGACGACTACACCGCGGCCGAGGACGTCGGCGCGGTCCCCGGTGCCGGACTGACCGGTCACCTCGGCGGCATCCCCGCCCGTCTGGGCCGGCCCGGGTGGATCGATCCCGGCCCCCTCGCCTCCGATATCGAGCGGATGCAGCACGCCGGAGCCACCGCGGTGCTCATCGAACGCGACGGCACCCTGATCGGGGCGATCGCGGTGCGCGACGAACTGCGTCCCGAAGCCCGCGACGTCGTTGCGGGGCTACGCCGCGACGGTTACACCGTGGCGATGCTCACCGGCGACAACGAGCGCACCGCACGAGCGTTGGCCGCCGACGTCGGTATCGACGAGGTGCACGCCGATCTGCGTCCGGAGGACAAGGCCCGCATCGTCGAGACGCTCCGCGGTACGCGGCCGACGGCGATGGTCGGGGACGGTGTCAACGATGCGCCGGCCCTGGCGACTGCCGATCTGGGGATCGCGATGGGTGCGATGGGCACCGATGTGGCCATCGAGACCGCCGACGTCGCGCTGATGGGGGAGGACCTGCGGCATCTGCCGCAGGCTCTGCAGCACGCCCGACGGTCGCGGACGATCATGTGGCAGAACGTGGGCCTGTCGCTGGCGATCATCACCGTGCTGATGCCCCTGGCCCTGTTCGGGGTGCTCGGCCTGGCGGCGGTCGTCCTGGTTCACGAGGTCGCCGAGATCGTCGTGATCGCCAACGGGGTGCGCGCCGGACGCACCCGAAACCTCATCGCGGCAACAGAACCGACGAAGGCGCCCGAGCCGGTTATCGGAGCCCGGTCATGACACGGGATGACCGTTCCGTGTCGTCTGCGGCGCCGGTGGCCGGGCGGCGTCGCGGCCGGGGCATTCTCGTCGGACTCGTCGGCGTCCTGGTTGCTCTCGCGCTGGTGCTCGATCCGGTGGCCCGCGGCGCGCTGTCCGGGGGGCGGGCCATCGATCTCGGGTTGCTGCAACTGCGGTTGGCCTACAACACCGGGGTCGCGTTCAGCCTCGGTGCCCAGCTCCCCACCGCCGTCGTTCTCGCCGTCACCGCTGCCCTCACCGCGACGATCGGGGTGTTCGCCTGGCGCACCGCACCCGACGGTTCTTCGATCCAGATCCTCGGACTGGCCGCGATCGTCGCCGGCGCCACCGCCAACGTCATCGATCGCTTCCTCGACGGCAAGGTCACCGACTATTTCCACACCGGATGGTGGCCCACTTTCAACCTCGCCGACACCTACATCACCTGCGGTGTTGTCCTCGTCCTCGGCGCACTGCTCTTCGAATCCACCAGCAGGGATCACGTCTCATGAGTCGAATGCCCGAACAGCTACGCAGCGCCTACACCGCGGAAATGACCGCCGCCCGTCACACCGGCGATGACACCAGGCGCTGGCACCACCTCGAACGCGCCCACATCCTGTCCCAGCCCTACCCCTGGCCGCACACCCGCAACCACCTCGCCATGCTCGGCCTGGCGCTGCACCGGCGCGATCGGCGCGAGGCCCTGGGCCAGGTGGTACGGATCCTGCTCGCCGCTCCCGGCTCGGTAATGGGTCGCTACCCCGAAGGCAACACCGGGCGGACCGCGGCCGGGCTGAGGACCCCGATGCGGGTCCCTGACGATCTGGCCGCGATGCTCACTCGGCCCACCTGACGCCGCGCCGGAACCGCGCTGCTGCGGCGGCCACGAAGAAGCGTCCGACGGCGGGCCATCATGCGGCAAGTCGGAGTCGCAGGACCCGGCAAACCGTCGAACCTTCGAATCGAGGTGAACGAGTCCTGCGACCGCTCCCCCTCCGTAGAAGGGAAGAACATTCTCCGTGTCATCGTACCGAAATCCCGGAAACCGGCGCGGCACTTGGGCATCGATTTTTGCTTGCAGGCGCGAGAAGACGGCTGACCGGCGACGCTGACGCTTGGCCGGCGGCCCCACACGCTCGTCGTCCATGCACGCGTGCCTCGCGGATGTGCCCCCGCGGAGCACCATGCCGGGCTCGGTTACGGTTACCGCGGTCGTCCGTATCGCTCGGCGAGTCTGTCGCTCGCGTCGGGCGGCGTCTGGTCGTCGGTGGCGGTGGCCTGCGTCTTGCGGCGCTCCCGCAACTCCGCCCACACGAAATATCCCAGGCCCAGCGGGGCCATGATCCCGAACGCGAGCCACTGCAGCCCGTACGACAGGTACGGGCCCGCCTCGAGCTGGGGAAGCGGGATGACCCCGAGTCCGCCCGGCTGGGCCACGTCGAGTTGCAGGTAGACCTCTTCGAGTGCGAGACCGGTCATGGCCGCGACCTGCGGGGCGTCGATGAAGTACACCTGCTCATAGCCCGCGTCGGTGAACGGCTCCTTGTGACGAGGCTCAGCGAAATTCCCCACTTCTGCTCGGCGAAATTCCCCACCTGTGAGCGGTGTTTACTGTAGCGGTTGCCGGGTTGCGGTGGTGGCTTTGCGGAGGTTTTCGGCGCGGGCGTGGTGG
>NZ_JAUZMZ010000089.1:0-20426 GCF_036327435.1 Rhodococcus chondri
GATCGCGCGGACGCCCGCGGCGCCGGACGACGGGATGTCCGTCGCGTCAGAGAGCGCCGATACCCTCGGCCAGCACGGCGACTCCTGAGACGGCAAGTCCCGCGGTGAGGGACGCCGCCCCGAACCACACCGCGGCGATCATGCGGCCCGGCCGCGCCGGGTTCGGTCCCAGCACCGACAGAAAGAACCCGAGGGGCACGAGGATCGCCGCGGTCAGAACGGCGATGGCGCCGGCGGCCGACCACCCCGGCGAAGCCCCGGCCACATGGGTGAGCACGGCTACGAGCAATCCGAGCGTGACGAGGACTCCCGCGTGCGCATGACCTGCCCTGAAGAAAGTCTTCTGCAAGTCGTTGGCAGGGACTCCGCCGTTGGCGACGCGGAGCAGAAATGTTCCCCCGAAGGCGATGCCGATGACGGTCAGCAAGGTGGCGCCGAGGACGATGAGGAGCATCGGGTGCATGGCATTCTCCCGCGAATTATTGGGTAGTTGGACTATCCAATAATGGATAGTTGTAGTATCCGATGTCAAGGAGGTGGCATGCGCATTTCCGAACTGGCCGCGCGCACCGGTGTGCCGCTGGCGACCGTGAAGTTCTACCTGCGCGAAGGGCTGCTCATGCCGGGTAACGCAACCAGCGCGACCCAGGCCGTCTACAGCGACGAGCACGTGCGGCGGCTCGGTCTCGTGCGCGCACTCGCGGTGCAGGGTCTTCCCCTCCACAAGATCAAGGCAGTGGTGGGGCTCGTCGACGACCCGCGGGACGACCTCTTCGCCGTCCTCGGTAATGCGATCGCGGCACTTCCTCCCTACGTCGACCCGCCCGGTGACGGTGACTACCCGCGAGCGCGCCGGATCCTCGAGCGGCTCGGCCAGGTGTACGAACCGGACTTCGCTGCCGTCGCCCAACTCGAACAGGCGCTCGCCGCGCTCGAGGCGGCCGGCCTCGAGATGTCCGACCGGCGCATCGACGTCTACGGCCGGCACATTCGCGACATCGCCGCACTCGATCTCGAATTGCTCCCGACCGCCTCGCGTCGCGCCACCGTGGAGGCGGCCGTCCTCGGTACCGCGCTCTACGAGCCGGTCCTGACCGCGATGCGCCGTCTCGCCCACCAGCATCTCGCCGCCCGTCTCTTCGCAGGCGACGGCGACACGTCCGACCCGATCGTGCAGGAGCCGCAGTGACCATTCCCGACCCCCGTCCTTTCCGTGACCTCACGACTCTCACTCCTGTCGGTGAGAGCGCCTGGCAAGCGGATATCGCGCCCACGTGGACGATCGGACCCAAGGTGCACGGCGGCTGCATGCTCGCGGTCTGCGCCGCGGCGGCCCGCCGGGCGTTGCTCGACGCCGGTGCCGACCCGGCCACGCAGCCGCTCGCCGTCAGCGCGTCGTTCGTCTCCGCTCCCGACCCCGGCGTCGTCGACGTCGGTGCCGTCATCCGGAAGCAGGGCAAGCAGATCGGGGTCGTCGACGTCGAACTCGGACAGCTCGGCCGGGTCGCGGTGCGCGCGAGCATCACCCTCGGCGTCCCGGACAGCGGCGACCCGCGGTACACCGTGCCGCACCCGGCCACCGCGATGCCGGCGGAGCCCCCGGCCGACGCCGTCGTCGTCACTCCCGAACATCCGATGGGGCAGATCGTGAAGCTGTGCGGAGGCGCCGACATGCGCATCGACGAATCCACGGCCCACTTCCTGTCCGGACGCCAGGGCGAACCGCACGTGACGATGTGGACCCGGCCACGCGCCGGGGACGCCGCCGACACCGACACCGCCGTGCTGTTCGCGCTGATGGCCGGTGATATCTCGGCCCCCGTCACCATGAACCGCGGCATGTTCGGATGGGCCCCGACCGTGCAGCTGACCGCGTACCTCCGCCGACTCCCCGAACCGGGCTGGCTGCGCGTGAGGGCGGAGAGCACCGTTGTCGGCTCGACGTGGTTCGAAGAAGACCACACCGTGGTCGATTCGACGGGCGCCGTCGTGGTGCAGTCGAGGCAACTCGCCATGGTTCCGCGCTGATCCGGCGCGAGTAGCGCCGCATTTCCGGACGGTCCGGTCCTGCGGGGTACGTGCCGTACTACGCCTCGTGGCAGGCTGTCACCCATGACGAGAATTGCGGTGATCGGTGGCGGCAGAATAGGCGAAGCGCTCCTCTCGGGCCTGCTGCAGAGCGGGTTTGCGACGAAAGACCTCGTGGTGGCCGAGAAGGCGCCCGCACGAGCCGAGCAACTCGGACGCGAATACGCGATCCGCGTCACCGACAGCACGGCCGACGCCGCGGAGGGCGCGGACGTCCTCGTCGTCGCCGTCAAGCCCGGTGATGTGGACGCGGTGATCGCCGACCTCGCGTCTGCCGACCTCGACAGCGAGAACGAGCAACTGCTGGTCTCCCTGGCTGCCGGTATTCCCACCGCGCGGTACGAGAACAAACTTTCGGCGGGTTTCCCGGTCGTGCGGGTGATGCCCAACACTCCGATGCTCGTCGGGCAAGGGGCCATCGTGCTCGCAGCGGGCCGGCACGTGAAATCCGACCATCTCGAGCTCGTGCGCGAAGTGCTGGGTTCGGTGGGCGCGGTTTCGGTGGTTCCGGAATCGCAGATCGACGCGGTGACCGCAGTGTCGGGCTCCGGTCCCGCCTACTTCTTCCTGGTGGCCGAGGCGATGATCGACGCCGGTGTCGCGCTCGGACTCACGCGCGCGGTGGCGACCGAACTCGTCGTGCAGACGATGACCGGATCGGCGGCGATGCTTCAGCAGTCGGGGGAGAGCGCCACAGACCTGCGAGCTGCGGTTACCTCGCCGGGTGGAACGACGGCGGCCGCGATCCGGGAACTCGAGCGTGGCGGGGTACGTACCGCGTTCTACGAAGCGCTGGAGGCGGCGCGGCAGCGATCGGCACAGCTCGGCGCCGCCGGGGAACAGGGTCCGACCGTGGCTTGACGGCGGGCCGGAACCTCCCGGAGACCTGCTCCCGAAGCATCGCGGGATTCGGGTCCGGCGAAATTGATGGCCGCCATCGTCGCACAGAAACCATTCGTCACGCTAAGCTCGAATCAGCACGTGCGTGTCTGTTCCGCCGGAGGGGAAGCCGGCGGCGCGGACGTGCCGGAGGTGTGTAATGGTTTCTGGAAACACACCGTCGAAGGGACAACCCCAAGACGGACAATCGGTTCTCGCCGGTACCCAGTTCCTCACTGTCGCCGAAGTGGCGGCGTTGATGAGGGTATCGAAAATGACTGTGTACAGACTGGTACACAGCGGTGAACTGCCCGCTGTGCGCGTGGGACGCTCGTTCCGCGTGCATGCCAAGGCGGTACACGAGTATCTCGAGACATCGTATTTCGACGTCGGGTAACCGGCCGTCGCCAGCAGTCGAGTACGGAGCGGACCTCGGTTTCATCGAAGTCGTGCCGCACCGGTACGATTGCTTTTCGTCGTACCGGTCAGCCGGTGTCGTGAGGCGCTGAGCTCGTCACCGCGAGGCCTCGGCGTCGACATACTCAGGCGTACGTCACCGGCGTGCGCAGGAACGCTAGAAGAAACGTGAGGGTGCCCACATGGGTTCTGTGATCAAGAAGCGCCGCAAGCGCATGTCGAAGAAGAAGCACCGCAAGCTGCTGCGTCGGACTCGTGTGCAGCGTCGTAAACTCGGCAAGTAGTCGAATGCGAGGAATGCCCGCCACCCATAGTGGCGGGCATTCGTCGTTTTCGCGAGGTTTTCGCAAGAGTGTTCACCATCGCGTAATGCGAGGTTGCCGATGGCACCGTATTGTGGGACCGCATACCGCGCTCGTGGCGCTGTGATTCGGCCGACGCAGGGTGTGTCGAAGGCAGGGGGTTTTGGGTGTGAATACCCGAGCGCGGGAAGTCGACCCGCCGAAGATCGTGCTCGTGACCGGTGCGAGCCGGTTCCTCGGCGGGTACCTGGTGACACGTCTGGCGCAGAACCCGGACATCGAACGGGTCATCGCCGTCGATACCCAGTCTCCGTCGAAAGACATGCTGCGCCGGATGGGGCGGGCCGAATCCGTTCTCGCCGACATTCGGAACCCATTGATCGGCAAAGTAATTCGCAATATGAATGTGGACACGGTCGTGCATGCGTCGGCGGTGACCAAGGCGCCCAAGTCCGGTAGCCGAGTGGCGATGAAGGACATGAACGTCCTCGGCGCGATGCAACTGTTCGCCGTATGCCAGAAAGCGCCCACCGTCCGCAAGGTGGTGCTGCGCTCGTCGTCGGTCGTGTACGGGTCGAGTGCCAAGGATCCGGCGAAGTTCACCGAGGAAATGAGCGCGCGTCGCCGTCCCACCGGCGCATTCGCCCGCGACATGCTCGAGATCGAGGGATATCTGCGTGGACTCGGTCGCCGGCGCAGCGACATCGCGACCACCATCCTGCGGCTCGCCCCGACCGTCGGCAATCGCCTTCCCGGATCGGTGTCGAGCTATCTGACCTCGTCCCTGGTGCCCACCGTGTTCGGTCGAGACGCCCGACTGCAGCTGCTGCACGAAGAAGATGCGCTCGGGGCGCTCGAACGCGCCACGGTCGCGGGACCGTCCGGCACCTACAACGTGGCCGGAGACGGTGTCGTGATGATGTCGCAGGCGGTACGACGCGCAGGGGGCGTAACGGTACCCATGCCGTACGGGCTGTTCCGCACCGCCGGGCACGCGCTCATGGGCTCGGTGATGAAGTCGTTCACCAAGGAAGAACTCGACTACTTCCACTTCGGATGCGGACTCGACACCACCCGGATGCGCGGTGAACTCGGATTCGAACCGCGATGGACCACGCGGGAAGCACTCGACGACTTCGCGCGCGGCATCGGAATGAGGCGCGTGGTGAAAACCGAATGGATCGATCAGGCGGAATCCATGGTGCTCTCCGTACTCGGAGAGCGAGCGGAGGTGCGATGACACAGGTGGCCAAAGTCATTCCGTTGAACCCCGGCGCACGCCGCGCGACCTCCCGTCGAGGGCCGCTGCCGATCCAGCAGCACAGCGTCGAGCCGTTCGAGTTGCCCGTGCCGGAGGCCCCGTCGAACGGTTTCGTCGACGGTCTGCGTAACGCTCTCATCGGCCAGGTCACCGGAACCGCCGAATACCTCCGGCGCCGCGTGACGGGCGACTACGACGTCGACGACTTCGGCTTCGATCCGCACTTTGCGGACAACGTGGTCCTCCCGCTGCTCCGTCCGCTGTTCGACAAGTGGTTCAGAGTCGAGGTCCGCGGCATCGAGAACATCCCGTCCGACGGCCGGGCGCTCGTCGTCGCGAACCACGCCGGCACGTTGCCCGTCGACGCGCTCATGACGTCCGTCGCCGTGCACGACCATGCGAATCGTCCGCTGAGGATGCTCGCGGCCGACCTCGCGTTCGATATGCCCGTGGTGGGCACGGTCGCGCGGAAGGCGGGACACACCCTCGCGTGCCATCCCGACGCCGAGCGTCTGCTGCGCCAGGACCAGGTCGTGGCGGTTTTCCCCGAGGGTTACAAGGGCCTGGGCAAACCGTTCCGGGAACGGTACAAGCTGCAGCGCTTCGGTCGCGGCGGTTTCGTTTCCGCGGCTTTGAAGACGCAGGCTCCGATCGTGCCGTGCTCGATCGTCGGATCCGAGGAGATCTATCCCAACCTCGCCGACCTCACCTCGCTCGCCCGCCTGCTGGGCCTGCCGTATTTCCCGGTCACACCGCTGTTCCCGATGCTCGGTCCACTCGGTCTGGTGCCGCTGCCCTCGAAGTGGTGCATCGAATTCGGCACCCCGATCACGACCGACGTGTACGACGAAGCCGAAGCGGAAGACCCGATGGTGTTGTTCGAGGTCACCGACCACGTGCGGGAAACGAGTCAGCAGACGCTCTACAAACTGCTCACGCGGCGGCGCAACGTCTTCCTCGGCTGAGCCGGCCTCGGCTGAGCCGGCCTCGGCCGAGGTGGACGAGGCCGACGCGACTACGCGGTGCGATCGCGGCGGCGGCCGAGCACCACGGCGAGGGCGCCCCCGGCCGCACCGAGACCCAGCGCTGTCGGCACTCCGACCTTCGCGGCCTTACGGCCGGTGCGGAAGTCCCGGATCTCCCAGCCGCGGGTCTTCGCGACCTGACGCAGATCCGGGTCGGGGTTGATCGCCACCGCCGTACCCGCCACCGACAACATCGGTACGTCGTTGTGGCTGTCGGAGTAGGCGGTGCACCGTTTCAGGTTCAGGCCCTCACGAATCGCGAGGGCACGGACCGCGTGCGCCTTACCCAGCCCGTGCAGGATGTCGCCGACCAGACGGCCGGTGAACACGCCGTCCTCCGATTCGGCGACCGTGCCCAGAGCGCCGGTCAGTCCCAGCCGCTTCGCGATGACGTCGGCGAGCTCGACGGGTGTGGCCGTCACGAGCCACACCTGCTGCCCGGCGTCGAGATGCATCTGCGCGAGTGCGCGGGTTCCGGGCCAGATCTTGTCGGCGATGATGTCGTCGTAGATCTCCTCGCCGAGCCTGCGCAGTTCGGCGGTGGACCGGCCCTGCACGAACGAGAGCGCTTTGTCGCGGCCGGTCGCGACGTCGTGGGTGTTCTCCTTGCCGGTCACACGGAACTTGACCTGCTGCCACGCGAACTCGAACAGGTCGGTCTTGCGGAAGTAATTCCGGCCGACCAGGCCGCGCGCGAAGTGAATGATGGAGGCGCCCTGCACCATCGTGTTGTCGACGTCGAAGAATGCCGCCGCCGTCAGATCCCGCGGGACCGGGACGGTCGTTTCCGCGACTGCGGGTTCGGTACGTGCGTGGAGCGCGAGGGCTGCGTCGGCACTCGCCTCACCGGCGAGATTCGCGCGGACCTCTTCCTCGCTGGGACCGAACTTGCGCGGCAGCAGCCGACGGCCGGGCCTGATGATGCCGGCCAGCGTCTCACCCATGCCTCGTCCGTACGGAAACGATGGTCCGGGCACTCGCACCTCCGATATCGCAACGGCCGGGTCTGCCCGGGCGGATCCGGGCAACCCGGGGGCCAGCCTAACCCGTACCGAATCGACCTTCCGGGTCGGAACATGTACCACAGTGGGGTGTGACGTTCATCTCGACCGCCGGTGCCGCACAGTGGAGGGTATGACCGACAACCACGCCGCCGCCATGGGAGTGCCCACCTCGGCTCACGAGATCGTCCTTCTGGTCCGGGAAGGGTGCGGTAGTTGCGTCCAGGCCCGTGCCGATCTCGAGGCCGTGTGTGAGGAGTTCGGGCTGCAGGTCACCTGCATCGATGTGGACGAAGCTGCCGCAAGGGATCCCGAACTGCGCGCCGAGTACGGCGACCGGTTGCCGGTCGTCCTTCTCGACGGTCGCGAGCACAGCTACTGGGAGGTCGACGAAGACCGGTTACGGGCGGATCTTGCCCGCTGAAGGTGCGGTGTCCGGCCGTCCTGCAGGTGGGAAGCACATTCGGGGGGCTTCGAGCAACTTTGTGCATGGCTTCACAAGCGGTTACCGTGGTGTGAACCAAATCCCCGGATCACCGTGAGGCCAGGCGCGTAACCGCGGCCGGACGAGGAGCCACGAACGTGACGCAGCTGCACCCATCGCAGGGCAAAGATGCCCGCGGTGCCGCCGACGCCGGCGGGGGTGCCTCTGCCGGTGTTCCGGCCCGCGGCATCCCCCAGGCTACTGTGACGCGTCTCGCGACTTATCTGCGGGTCCTCGGAGCCCTCGTCGAGGCGGACACACTCATCGTCTCGAGCGAGGAACTGGCCACCGCAGCGGGGGTCGGATCCGCGAAGCTCCGCAAGGATCTGTCTTTCCTCGGACCCAATGGTGTGCGCGGCGTCGGCTACGACGTGCTGCGGTTGCAGGCCCGCATCGAAAATGCCCTCGGCCTCGACCGGGGCCACCGCGTTGTGCTCGTCGGTGTCGGCAATCTGGGCCGCGCCCTGGCCCGGTACCCCGGATTCGACCGGCGGGGCTTCACCATGGCCGGTCTGTTCGACAACGATCCCGGCGTGATCGGTCGGCGCGTGGGCGATCTCGACGTGCGCCCCGTCGCCGATCTCGAGACCGGTGCCCGCGAACTGGGAGCCACGATCGGTGTCATCGCCACTCCCGAGGACGCCGCACAGCACATCTGCGACGTGCTGGTGCGCGCCGGGGTGCGCAGTGTGCTCAGCTTCGCGCCGATCGAACTCGACGTGCCCGACTCGGTCGAGGTCCGGCGCGTCGATCTGTCCGTCGAGATGCAGGTGCTCTCGTTCAACAGCGCACGCAACGACGAACTGGTCCAGGCTTCCGGTGCCGCACATCCGGCAGCGCTGGGTTCTCCCCGCGGCCCACGCAGTTCCGCGGTCTCCACGTCGAGCACGGCTCGGCGGACCAAAACAGGTAAGCCGGGCCCTCTGGGTTCGGCCGTGACCAGAAACGGATCGGTGATCGCACCGTGAGTGTTCTCCTCATCGGGATGTCGCACCGAAGCGCCCCGGTCTCGGTTCTCGAGAAGGTGGCGGTCGCGGATACCGACCGGCCCAAGCTGACCGACAAGATGATGGCGTCGGCTCACATCTCCGAGGCCATGATCGTCTCGACCTGCAACCGGGTGGAGGTCTACACCGTCGTCGACGCTTTCCACGGGGCGCTCGCCGAGGTCGGCGAACTGCTTGCGGAGCACGCGGGCATCCCCTTGTCGGAACTGCACAGGCACGCATACGTCCGGTACAGCGAGGCGGCCGCCGAGCACCTGTTCTCGGTTGCCAGTGGCCTGGATTCGATGGTCGTCGGTGAACAGCAGATCCTCGGCCAGATCCGCACCGCCTACGCCTCGGCCGACGCGCAGCAGGCCGCCGGCCGCACCCTGCACGAATTGGCGCAGCAGGCGCTCCGCGTCGGCAAGCGGGTGCACAGCGAGACCGGGATCGACTCCGCGGGCGCCTCGGTCGTGTCGGTGGCACTCGACAAAGCCGCAGCGTTCCTCGGTGGGTCGGGCAGCGCGGGCGCACCCGGCACCGGGTTGCGCGGCCGGACTGCCGCGGTGATCGGCGCCGGTGCCATGGGCGGACTCGCCGTGGCGCATCTGTCCCGCTCGGGGATCGACCGGATCGTGCTCACGAACCGCACCCGCGAACGCGCCGAGCGGCTGGCCGAGACGGCTCGCGCCGGCGGTGTCGAGGCCGACGTGGTGCCCTTCGAAGACCTTGCCGGCGCACTCGCGCAGGCCGATGTCGCCGTCACCTGCACCGGAGCCGTCGGAACGGTGGTCACCCTCGCGGATGCGCACCGCGCCCTCGCCCAGCCCGGTCGCGGTGAGCGCCCACTCGCCATCTGCGACCTCGGCTTGCCGCGCGACGTCGAACCTGCGGTGTCCGGGCTTCCCGGCATCACCGTGTTCGACATGGAGTCGCTGCAGCGCGACCCCGCCGCAGGCGCCGCCGCCTCCGACGCCGACGCGGCCCGAGCGATCGTCGCCGCCGAACTGTCCCAGTACCTCGCGGTGCAGCGGCTCGCCGAGGTCACCCCGACGGTCACCGCACTGCGTCAGCGCGCCGCCGAGGTCGACGAAGGCGAACTGCTGCGCCTCGAATCGCGTCTTCCGGATCTGGACAGCACGCAGCGCGACGAGGTCGCCCGGACGGTACGCCGAGTCGTCGACAAGCTTCTGCACGCCCCGACCGTGCGCGTCAAGCAGCTCGCATCCACGCCGGGCGGTGACCAGTACGCCGAGGCGCTGCGCGAATTGTTCGAACTGCGGCCGGGAGCAGTCGAGGCGGTCGCCACTCCGACCAAGGAGCTGGGATCCCTGCCGGACTCGATCACGTCGGCGGATCTGTCCGCCGCCCTGAATCCGGCCCTCACCACGGAGCTGGGAGCTCCACGAAAGGACGGGAACGCATGAGCGCCGAGGCCGCTTCGGTCACCGGGACACAAACCCGGACCGACCGCCGCACATTGCGGATCGGCACACGCGGCAGCGTGCTCGCCACCACCCAGGCCGGCACTGTCCGCGACGCCTTGATCGCCGCCGGACAGCCGGCGGAACTGGTGATCATCACTACCAAGGGTGATGTCACCCCCGGGCCGGTCCAGCGGATCGGAGTCGGCGTATTCACCGCCGAGTTGCGCGAGGCACTGCTCGCCGGGGACGTCGATGTCGCCGTGCATTCGTACAAGGACCTGCCCACCAAGCAGGATCCGCGGCTCGTCGTCGCTGCTGTTCCCCCGCGGGAAGACCCCCGGGACGCGCTCGTCGCCCGCGATGGACTGGTCCTCGGCGAACTGCCGGCCGGCTCCAAGGTCGGCACGTCCGCTCCGCGCCGGCGCGCGCAGCTCGCCGCTCTCGGGCTGAGCCTGCAGATCGAGCCGTTGCGCGGCAATATCGACACCCGGATCGGCAAGGTCGACTCCGGCGAGCTCGACGCGATCGTCATCGCCCGTGCCGGTTTGTCCAGGATCGGCCGGCTCGACCGGGTCACCGAGGCGCTCGAGCCCGTGCAGATGCTGCCCGCGCCGTCGCAGGGCGCGCTCGCCGTCGAATGCCGGGCCGACGACGCAGAGATGATCGAGCTCCTCGCCGGACTCGACGACCGCCCCAGCCGGGCCGCCGTCGTCGCCGAGCGTGCACTGCTCGCCGAACTCGAAGCCGGGTGCACCGCACCGGTGGGAGCGATCGCCGAGGTCGTCGAATCCCTCGACGACGACGGTCGTGTCTTCGAGGAGTTGTCGGTGCGCGGCTGCGCCGCAGCGCTGAACGGCTCGGATGTGCTCCGTGGGAGCGCTGTCGGCCCTCTCGACCGCGCCGAGGAACTCGGTCGCAGCATCGCTCGCGACCTCCTCGACCGTGGCGCGCAGGAGTTGATGACGGTCGACGATGTCGCGCCGGAACAGGGCACCGCGGATGATTGACCTTGCCCCACAGTTCCCCCGATTTTCCCTTACCGCAGATTTGATCGCACTGGAGAATGACCGATGAGCCGAGTCCGTAAGAACACTCCCGGACGGATCCTGTTCGTGGGATCGGGGCCGGGCGATCCGGCGTTGCTCACCGTGCGCGCGCGCGACGTGCTGACGGGTGCCACGCTCGCCTACACCGCCCCCGATGACGACAGGGGCGTCGTCGCCCTCGTCGGCACCGACCACGGCACCGACCCCGAGACCGGAGAACCGGTTGCCGAGGTCCGCCCCGCCCTGGGCGAACCCACCGAGGTCGCCAAGACCCTCGTCGCGGAAGCGAAGAGCGGGCACGACGTGGTGCGTCTCGTCGCGGGTGATCCCCTCACCACCGACTCGGTGATCGCCGAAGTCAACGCCGTGGCCCGCACTCAGGTGGTGTTCGAGGTGCTGCCCGGTCTGCCCGCGAGCTCGGCGGTGCCGAGCTACGCCGGTATGGCGCTCGGCTCGTGCCACACCGAGGTGGATGTGCGCGGCGAGGTCGACTGGGCCGCGCTGGCCGCGGCTCCGGGTCCGCTGGTGCTGCACGCCACCTCCGGGCATCTGGCCGAGACCGCGAGCGCACTCGTCGAACACGGCCTCGCGCCGCAGACCCCGGCGGCGATCACCGTCCGGGGCACCACGCGGCAGCAGCGCACCGTCGAGGCGACCCTGGCCACCCTCAACGACGCCGGCTCCGAGCTGGTGGGCTCGCTGGTGGTCACGGTCGGCAAGGTGGTCTCGCAGCGCAACAAGATGTCGTGGTGGGAATCGCGTGCCCTGTACGGCTGGACGGTCCTGGTGCCGCGCACCAAGGAGCAGGCCGGTGAGATGAGCGAGCGGCTGGTCACGCACGGCGCCATCCCGATGGAGGTGCCGACCATCGCGGTCGAGCCGCCCCGCAGCCCCGCACAGATGGAACGTGCCGTCAAGGGACTGGTGGACGGTCGTTACCAGTGGGTGGTGTTCACCTCCACCAACGCGGTGCGTGCCGTGTGGGAGAAGTTCGAGGCGTTCGGGCTCGACGCCCGTGCGTTCTCGGGTGTGAAGATCGCGTGCGTCGGGCAGGCCACTGCCGACAAGGTGCGCTCGTTCGGTATCACCCCGGAACTGGTGCCGACCGGAGAACAGTCCAGTGAGGGACTGCTCGCCGAGTTCGCGCCGTACGACGACGTCTTCGATCCGGTCAACCGTGTCCTGTTGCCCCGCGCGGACATCGCGACGGAAACCCTCGCCGAGGGACTCCGCGAACGCGGCTGGGAGATCGACGACGTCACCGCCTACCGGACCGTCCGGGCCGCGCCGCCGCCGGCCGCGACCCGCGAGATGATCAAGACCGGAGGGTTCGACGCGGTGTGCTTCACGTCGTCGTCCACGGTCCGCAATCTCGTGGGTATCGCCGGTAAGCCGCACGCCCGGACCATCGTCGCGTGCATCGGCCCGAAGACGGCGGAGACCGCGATCGAGTTCGGTCTGCGCGTGGACGTGCAGCCCGAGTCCGCTCAGGTCGGTCCGCTGGTCGAGGCGCTGGCCGAGCATGCCGCCCGGTTGCGCGCCGAGGGTGCGTTGCCGCCGCCGCGGAAGAAGTCCCGCGCGCGCCGCTAGATGCCGGCCTTCGATGCTGCCCTCTCGGACCCGCACGGGTCGGGGAGGGCAGTCGTCCGAGTAGCGGAGCAGTCGTAGGAGAACAGCCGGACGTCCCGACGAAGGAGTGCACTGCCCATGTATCCCACCATCCGTCCCCGCCGGTTGCGCACGACCGCGGCGATGCGGCGCCTGGTCGCCGAAACGTCCCTCGAGGCCAGGCATCTGGTGCTTCCGATGTTCGTGGCGGACGGACGCTCCGAGCCGTGGGAGATCCCGTCCATGCCCGGGGTGTACCAGCACACCGCCGATTCGCTGCTCGCTGCGGCGAGCGCGGCGGTCGAGGCCGGGGTCGGTGGGCTGATGCTCTTCGGTGTGCCGCGACCGGAGGACAAGGATGCGTGCGGTACGGCCGCGACCGATCCGGACGGGGTGCTCAACCGCGCGTTGCGCTCGTTGCGCAGCGAACTGGGTGACTCCACGGTGATCATGGCCGACACCTGCCTCGACGAGTTCACCGACCACGGACACTGCGGTGTGCTCACCGGCTCGGGGGTCGTCGACAACGATGCGACGCTCGAGCGGTACGCGGAAATGGCTGTCGCCCAGGCCGACTCGGGCGCCCACCTGCTCGGGCCGAGCGGCATGATGGACGGACAGGTCGCGTCGATCCGCGCCGCGCTCGACGCGGCCGGACACAGGGATGTCGGACAGCTCGCCTACGCCGCGAAGTACTCGTCGGCGTTCTACGGCCCGTTCCGTGACGCGGTGGGGTCGTCGCTCGAGGGGGATCGGCGCACGTATCAGCAGGATCCGGCGAACCGTCGCGAGGCGCTGCACGAGGTCGCACTCGACCTCGCCGAGGGCGCCGACCTGGTCATGGTCAAACCCGCGATGTCCTATCTCGACGTGCTCCGAGAGGTGGCCGACCGATCGCCGGTACCCGTTGCCGCCTATCAGATCTCGGGGGAGTACTCGATGATCACCGCGGCGGCCGCGAACGGGTGGATCGACCGGGATGCCGCGATCGCCGAATCGCTGCTCAGCATCCGGCGCGCCGGGGCGGACATCGTGCTCACCTACTGGGCCGCCGAGGTCGCGGACCGGTTGTCGTGAGTTTCCCGGTTCCGCCGTCCGCGGCTCCGCAGCCGGCTGCGGACCGCCCGATCCCGGCCGATGTCACGACCGCCTATCAATTGTGGTGTGGCGTACTCGTTCTGGCGGTCGTGAATTTGGTCGCCAGCGTCATCGGCATGTGGAGCGGCCGCGAAGCGCTGGTCGACCTGATGGTGGAAATGTCGAGCGAGCCTGCGCTGGAAGGGGTGACGCGCGAGCAGTTGGACTCGGCGGTGCCGGCGGTGATCGGCCTCACCGCAGTCGGAGGACTCGCGATCGTCGGGGTGCTCTACCTGGTGGTTCGGCAGTTACGGCGTGCCAAGAACTGGGCTCGCATGGCGCTCACGATGATCGGTGTGTTCATGACGTTGTCGACTCTGCCGACGGTGTTCGGTGTCGGAGTCGGAGGCGGTACCGGGGGCTGGGCGCTCGGCATCATAGGCATCGTCCAGGCGGTACTCACGGTCGGTGCCATCGTGCTCATGCATCGGCGAGAGTCGAACCTCTACTTCCTGCGGATGCCGAAGGACTGAACCGACCGGTTCGTTTTGACGGGCGTCCCGGGAAGAGTACGGTGCTCACCATCGATGGCCGAGAGGCCGTTCCCGTCGAGACTAAGGACGTCATGCAGGTGGAACCCCGGCCCTACGGCCGTCGTCGCGAACTTGTCCTCATCGCTTTGGCCACTGTGCTCGGTCTGGTAACCCTGCTCCTTCTGGTCGTTCCGGGCACGCTCGCCGCCTGATCGGCTCGAGATGATCGGATGCACGTGACGAGCGAGGGGCTCACGTCGCGGTTCTACGAGCCGGGGGCCCGCTGGCGCACTGTCGCTTTCGGTCCGGTGTTCTGTGCGGGGGGGCTCGCGGTGGAGGTGGCGACCGGACCGGTCGTGCACTGGGTGGCCCTGCCGGTGGTGGCACTCGTACTGGCCGGCTTCACGTGGGTGATGGTGGTCGCGGCGCGGCGCCACGTCAGTGTCGAGCTCACCGGGGCGAAACGCGCCGACGCGGTGCTCCGCTCGGGCCCCGAGGAACGTCCGAGCTCCGAGATCGAGGCGGTACTGCCCCCGGCGGTGGACTCGTGGGACGAGCCCCAGCGCTGGGAATCCGCGCGGCCACTGGGGGAACTCGCGAACGTGCCGCGCGGGCGCACTGCCGTGGGGCTGCGCCTGAAGGGCGGCACCTTCGTCCGGGCCTGGGCAAAGGATGCCGACCTGCTTCGGGTTCGTCTCGAGGAACTCGTCTCTCGCTGACTCTCCTGCTTGGTACCCCCGGGGGGTATGCTGGGAACAGTTCTACGAGAGGAGCAAACCTTGCAGACCACCTACCGTGTCGAAGGAATGACCTGCCAGCACTGCGTTCGCGCAGTAAGCGAAGAGATCGGCGCGCTACCGGGTGTCGAGTCGGTCGACGTCGATCTCGAAACAGGCAACGTCGTGGTCGGCAGCAACGCCGCACTCGATTCCGAGGCGGTCGCCGCTGCCGTCGCCGAAGCCGGTTACACCTTCGCGTCCTGACCGGCCGGCCTTCCTGCGGCTGTCCTTCCGTCAATCCAGCATGGCGGCGCCCAGCAGGCTCTCCGGCACGCCGAGCCCCTCGACGAGGGTCTCGGCGTGCGGGCGGAGGGTGCGGCAGCGTTCGTTGATCCCGCGCGTGACTGCCTTCGCGCGTTCGACCGACAACTGCCGGTGTTCCATGAACCAGGCCTTGTCCTCGTCGATGATCGTGAGCGCATACAGATCGCACAGTTCCGCCAGTAGATCGCGGGCCTGCTCGTCCTTGCAGTCGTCGATCGCGGCGACGAACGCTTCGAGAACCACGCGGTCGATGTGCGCATGCGCCGCGTGGAGCACGTGGTCCTGCACGAAGTTGAACGCGTCGAACAGGCTCTCCTCGCGGTCGTTCGCGGCCTGCAGCCGGCGGGCCGCGGTCGACAGCAGGTACTGCTCGCGGTCTTCGAACATCGTCAGCTGAGTGCCCCGGTTGAACAGGCTGCCGTCTTCCTCGTTGTCCTGCCGGGTATCGATGATCGTCTGGATGATCTGCTGCGCGGCGGTCCGCTTCTTGACCACATCCGAGATGGTGGTCGCGGCGAACCGCATCCACTCCACCGGGCTCATGCCGCGTACTTCGTCGGCGTATGCGGTGAGAAGTTCCTTCGCGACCAGCTGGCTCAGAACGTGGTTGTCGCCCTCGAACGTCGTGAACACATCCGTGTCCGCCTTCAGCGCGGTCAAGCGGTTCTCGGCCATGTAGCCGGCACCGCCGCACGCCTCGCGGCACTCCTGGATGGCGCGAGTCGCGTGCCACGTGTTTGCGACCTTGAGTCCGGCGGCCCGGCTCTCGAGCTCGCGCTGCTCCTGAGGATCGACGTCTGCGAGCCGCATCGACTGGATCCGGTCCATCACACCGATCAGCTCGTTCTGAGCAAACCCCAGCGCGTAGGAACGTGCGATGTGCGGCAGCAGACGTCGCTGGTGCACGAGGTAATCCATCAACAGCACCTCGTCGTCGCGACCGGGCGCATCGAACTGGCGTCGCTGCAGTGCATACCGCGTCGCGATCGACAGAGCGACCCGCGCCGCCGCGCCCGCCGACCCGCCGACTGTGACGCGCCCGCGCACCAGGGTGCCGACCATGGTGAAGAACCGGCGGGTGGGGCTGTCGATGTCGGAGGAGTAGGTGCCGTCCGGTTCGACGTCGGCATAGCGATTGAGGAGGTTCTCGCGCGGAATCCGGATCTGATCGAAGACGATCCGCCCGTTGTCGACACCCGGAAGACCGCCCTTGTGCCCGCAATCCGACGTCGTCACGCCCGGCAGGTCGTTGCCGTCCTCGTCGCGGATGGGCACCACGAAGCAGTGCACGCCGTGGGTCTCGCCGTTGGTTACGAGCTGCGCGAACACCGCGGCGACCGTGGCGTGTTGCGCCGCGCCGCCGATGTAGTCCTTCTGCGACGACGGGGTCGGGGAGTTCACGACGAATTCCTGCGTCTGCGGGTCGTACGTCGCAGTGGTCTCCAGCGACTGCACATCGCTGCCGTGGCCGGTCTCGGTCATCGCGAAGCAGCCGAGCAGATCGAGATCGATGAGCGGACGGACGTACTTGTCGTGATGACGCTTCGTTCCGAGGTTCTCGATCGCGCCGCCGAACAGTCCCCACTGCACGCCGGCCTTGACCATCAACGACAGGTCCGACATGGCCAGCATCTCGATCGACGCGACCGCCCCGCCCGCATCCCCGGTCCCGCCGGTCTCGACAGAGAACCCGGACGCGGCATAGCCGCGTTCGGCCAGCAGCTGCATCTGCTTCAGCGTGATGGCGCGGGCCTGGCCGAGATCGGGGGTGTAGTGCGGAGCGAACGCTTCGTGGGCCATGCCCTCGCGAGCGTGGTTACGAGCTTCGTGCCAGGCTCCGTCGAGAGCCTTCCGGAGGTGATCACCTGTGGTCGCCATGGTCTCGACCTTAAGACGATGCCGTCGCAGCGCGCGTCCGTTCCGTCCAGTACGGGGGTACGAACACATCACGTTTCGACCGCCGCTTTTTTGGCAAATCTCGCGAAACTACGGACACTGGAAGTCGTGACTGCGACCCCCGATGCCTCCGCTGCCCGCGACACCGATTCGGCTGCACTCTTCCGCCGCGCATCGAAGGTGACCCCCGGAGGCGTCAACTCTCCGGTTCGTGCGTTCGGGTCGGTCGGGGGAACGCCCCGGTTCATCGCCTCGGCATCCGGCTCCACACTGACCGACGTCGACGGAAATACCTATGTCGACCTGGTGTGTTCCTGGGGGCCGATGATTCTCGGCCACGCCCATCCCGCTGTCGTGGACGCCGTGCGCACCGCCGCGTCGTCCGGCCTGTCGTTCGGTGCGCCCACCCTGGGAGAGGTCGAACTCGCCGAAGAGATCGTGTCGCGGATCGCACCGATCGAGCAGGTCCGGCTCGTCAACTCCGGCACCGAAGCGACGATGAGCGCGGTGCGGCTCGCGCGAGGATTCACCGGGCGCACCAAAATCGTGAAGTTCGCGGGCTGTTATCACGGTCACGTCGACGCGCTGCTCGCCGACGCCGGGTCGGGCGTGGCAACCTTCGGGTTGCCCACGTCGCCGGGCGTGACGGGCGCGCAGGCCGAAGACACCCTCGTCGTTCCTTACAACGACCTCGACGCGGTGCGCGCAGTGTTCGAAGCGAATCCCGGGCAGATCGCCGCGGTCATCACCGAGGCCGCCGCGGGCAACATGGGCACCGTCCCGCCGCTGCCCGGGTTCAACGCCGGCCTGCGGAGGCTCACCCGCGAACACGGTGCGCTGCTCATCATGGATGAGGTCATGACCGGCTTCCGTGCGAGCGCGACCGGTTGGTATGGCATCGACGGCGTCGCCGGCGATCTGATGACGTTCGGCAAAGTGATGAGCGGCGGCCTGCCGGCCGCCGCGTTCGGTGGACGCGCCGACGTGATGGCACACCTCGCCCCGATCGGGTCCGTCTACCAGGCCGGCACCCTGTCCGGTAACCCCGTCGCCGTCGCCGCCGGGCTCGCGAGCCTGCGTGCGGCCGACGCCGAGGTGTACGCCGCGCTCGACCGCAACGCGGCGACCCTCGCCGGACTGATCGGTGACGCATTGACGGCGCACAGCGTGCCGCACCGGATCCAGAACGCCGGCACTCTGCTCAGTGTCTTCTTCACCGACAACGAAGTGACCGACTACGACGAGGCGAAGGCCGCGCAGACGTGGCGTTTCCCCGCGTTCTTCCACGCGCTCCTCGACCGCGGCGTCTACGGACCACCGAGCGCGTTCGAGACGTGGTTCGTCTCCGCCGCACTCGACGACGACGCCTTCTCCCGTATCGCCGATGCGCTGCCGCACGCCGCGGCAGCCGCCGCGGCCGCCACCGCGCCCTGAGCGTCCCGCAGTCCCGGTCCACCCCCATCCGTCCGCCTTCACCCTGAGGAATACCCACGTGACCGAAGCCGCCCCGTCCGAGACCCGCACCATCGTGCACGTGCTCCGGCACGGCGAGGTGCACAACCCGTCCGGCATCCTCTACGGCCGACTGCCGAATTTCCGGCTGTCCGTGACCGGGGAAGCGCAGGCGCGTGCCGTCGCCGCGGCCCTGGCCGACCACGACATCGCCCACGTCGTCGCGTCGCCGCTCGAACGGGCCCAGCAGACCGCCGGTCCCATCGCCGAGAAGCACGGCCTCGAGATCCGCACCGACGAGAACCTCATCGAAGCGGGCAACGAATTCGAAGGTCTCAAGGTGTCCGTCGGCGACGGCGCGCTCAGCCGCCCGCGCCACTGGTGGAAGCTGCGCGATCCCTTCACCCCGTCGTGGGGCGAGCCGTACCTGCAGATCGCGCACCGGATGCTCGCCGCGGTCAACGCCGCCAGGGTCGCGGCCGCGGGACGTGAAGCGGTGTGTGTCAGTCACCAGCTCCCGGTATGGACGCTGCGTCGCTTCCTCGAGGGTGAGCGGTTGTGGCACGACCCGCGCCACCGTCAGTGCAGCCTCGCGTCGCTGACATCACTCGTCTACGAAGGCGACACGCTCGTCGACCTCGTGTACTCGGAGCCGGCGGGAGCTTCCGACCCGACCGTGCACGGCGCATGAAACGAGCACTGCCGGCGCTCGTCGCACTCGTGTGCGGTGTCGCCCTCCTCACCTCCTGCGCAACCGGTGACGACGCCGTCGCTACCGGCGGCACCTTCGACTTCGTCTCACCCGGCGGCCAGACCCGCATCTTCTACGACCCTCCGGCCGAGCGCGGCACGCTCGGGTCGCTGTCCGGCGACGATCTGATGAACGAGGGAACGACGATCTCCCTCGACGACTACGCGGACCAGGTCGTGGTGCTCAACGTGTGGGGCCAGTGGTGCGCCCCGTGCCGCAGCGAGGCCGACGACCTCGAGCAGGCCTACCAGGCCACCAAGGACCTCGGTGTGCAATTCCTCGGTATCAACGTCCGGGACAACCAGCGCGACAAGGCGCAGGATTTCGTCGTCGACAACGGGGTCGGGTATCCGTCGATCTACGACCCGTCGATGCGTTCGCTGCTCGCGCTCGGCCGCAACTACCCGACATCCGTGGTGCCCACCACCGTCGTACTCGACCGCGACCATCGGGTCGCCGCGGTGTATCTGACGGAACTGCTCGCGAGCGATCTGCAGCCGGTGATCGAGCGTGTCGCGGCAGAATCCGCGCCGAGGCAATAGACATGAGCGGTGCAGTGAACACAGTGGTCCTCGCGTCCGGCGTCGGCGAAAGCTTCCAGAACCTGGCCGCGAGCGGCCCACTGCTCCTCGCGGTCGGCGCATGCCTGCTCGCCGGGCTCGTGTCGTTCGCGTCGCCGTGTGTGGTTCCCCTGGTCCCCGGCTACCTGTCGTACCTCGCCGGGGTGGTCGGTGCCGAAGCCCCCGCAGTCACCCCTGCTCAGGCTGCCGGCCGCACCACCACGGTCCGAGACGACGGGCGGCTACGGGTCGCGGGCGCCGCGGGGCTGTTCGTCACCGGATTCACCGTCGTGTTCGTACTGGCCACGGCGTCGGTTTTCGGCGCGATCTCGATGCTGTCCGTCAACCGCGAGCTGCTCATGCGCGTCGGCGGTGTCGTCACCATCGTCATGGGCCTGGTGTTCCTCGGAATGATCCCGGCGCTGCAGCGCGACACGCGTCCCGAGCCCAGGCGCATCTCGAGTCTGGCCGGTGCGCCGCTGCTCGGCGCGGTGTTCGCCCTCGGATGGACGCCGTGCCTGGGGCCGACCCTCGCCGGAGTGATCTCGCTGTCCGCCGGCACCGAAGGCGCCACCGCCGCACGCGGGGTG